>JAPYTO010000228.1 GCA_029941865.1 Fuerstiella sp.
AGTCGATTCGTGGCAAAACTGCTCCACGATTCCGGTGGGACGACTTCACACCGAATCATTGCCAGGCGTCTTGTGGATCGCTTCTCGCTGTATTCGCAGTTCCGCTGACATAAGGAGGCGTCAACCGCGACGGCAAGTCTGTCAAAGACGGTGCTGTCGGTCGCAGCCGTCGGCGCAGAGGCAATGAACAACGTGTACCCCGGTGGTTCACCCCATTGCGGCGTCAATGTAAACTGCTGGACGGCAACATCGATCTGTTGGCGGGCTTTTCCGACGGCCTCCACGACCTGCGATTCCGAAATCTTCTCGCCAGCGATGCTCGACACGTGCTTACCCTTGTGACGGAATTCCAGCAATGGAGTTGTGCCGCAGAACCCCGTGCAGCGAACGACGTCGGAAATGTTGTAACGGTAGAGACCGGATGATGTCGTCAGCAGTATGAAGTACTCCGCGTCGCGTTCCAGTTCATGGGCTTCCAGCACAACCGGATCTGCGGAGCCGATTTCGTCGATCGGGATGAATTCAAAGAAATGGGAATCAATGTCCAGCACACCGGTGGATGTGTTATCTTCGAATGGAATTGTCATGCGGCCTTCACTGGCATGCAGACCATGGTCGCGCAACGGCAGGTTGCCGAATGTCTGCTGCAGCTGACGGGTGTAGGCCCCGGCGCTGCCTCCCGTCCAGACCGCAAGGCACTCAAGGTTGGGCCAGCAATGCGCAGGTGACAACACACCGCAGGCTGACATAACACGTTCCAGTTCCGCAGCTCGCGCTGGACTGCTGTTCAGGAAGGGGCGCAACGACTCCGCTTCCAGACGCGACAGATCAGCATCATTCAGCGTGCCGTCGTGAATGTCTTTGATCAGCCGTGCTGCGTTCGCGTTTAAGAATTCCACCAGCTGCAGCAATGTGCCGGGATTGGCTGTCACGAACATGCCAACGCAGGGATCTGCCAGCGCGAACCGTGCGGTGGTGTACTTTTTCGCATCGGCATGATCGATCTGAGCCGCCTGTGCGGGCACGGTGTACAGCTTGCGAATGATCGGCTTCTGCATGGATGTGACAAGGCCGCTGATGTTGCCACATGGAGTACCGTCTTCCGTCCGGCTGCGGTTATGGCTGCTGATGATCTGCACCATACGCAGCAGCGTCATGCGAGGGTGCGACTGATGAGTCGCAATTCCCCAGTGTTGCCAGCTGCGACGATAGTCCCGGACAAAGTGATCCGTGATGGGAATCAGTTTCGCCTTATCCGTGGTGCCGCTGGTGGTGGCGTACATCAACAGTTTGTTGTGACTGCCCAGCAGAGCATCGTGTGCGCCATGCTGCATCTGTTCGATCCAGGGGCGGAAGACTTCGTAATCCGAAACGGCCAGTCGCGTCCGAAATCCGTCCACGCTGAGATCTGCAGCAAGCGAATGTTGGCGAGAGAAGCGGCTGTCAGCGTTGAGACTCAACAGTCGCTTTAATGTCTGCCGCTGTGTTTCCCGACAGGCAACGCGCGCGGTGCAAAGAAACCGGTCCTTCGCGCGAATCATGGGCCGGCGAAAGACGCTGCCCACGACGGAACGAATCCTGTTGCGCAAAGGAATCGACGCCATCGTGGCGGATTGAATCCGGAGAGCCATTGTTCAATCGGATTCCGTGGCGATTGTGCGATAAATCGCTTCTGCTTCGTCGTAAGCTGTTTTGGCTGCTGCGCGTTCTTCTTCGCGAATCCTGCCCTTCTTAGAGTTCCAGCATGCCTGAACGGCCTTCACACACCAGTCCGCACTCTTTTTACTGGCACGAATCGGTTGGTTGTCCACGTGAATGAATACTGGATTTGTATGGACCGACGGAAGGATGCGCACGGCCACCCAGGACGACCTGTCAATCTGAACGGGGATTCTGAATGCATTGTTACTGCCATCTGCCAGCAATGTTCTTGTCGCTACAACTTCGCCATTGACGATGACTTCTACCGGCACGTTGCGAGTGTCTTCGATGCGACAGCGTTCGATGTGCCAATACGGTTTTTCGTCCAGCCGTCGACCGCGGATTTGTCGAGTTGCATCGGACTGCTGCGCTTCCAGCAGAGCCGCTGCGTCAAAGGTGACGTTGACGGTTGCGGATTCCTTCAGATCAAGCCGACTGGTACCGGATTTCAACTTGCTGCCCACCCCAACGCCGTCGACGGCTAAGTCAAAAACGTGACTCAATCCATCGCCGCAATAACTGCGACCAGCCTTCAGTCCGTCCATCCAGCTGTCGTACGTCAGCTCCTGATCATCATCCAGTTGCACGTAGATTCTTCCAAGTCCAACACGGTCGCCGTAGATGCAGGGAAAGTCTGTCTCACCGCTGATGCGAGTTGTCATGCCGCAGTTGAGCGTGTGGTACCAGATATTCAGTTCCCAGATGGCCGGCGTGTCCACGGTCGAGATAAAATCACAGACACCATGCGGAGCCGTCATGACGAACTCATTGGCTCCGATTCCGTCAAACGGAGGCATCGCGTAGTCAGGCAGCACATCAGCAGCTTTGCCTTCCCAGCCGTTCGGTGCTCCTCCCCAGGGCCGCTTTACGAACTGCCGACTGCCGTCCGGCATCACGTCCGGCAGCGCTAAACCCCAGCCACTGTGGCTGTAGCCGACGACGCCGCCCTGTTTCTGCCCCCATTTCAGAACGGGCAGAGTCCAGCTGGGCCATTGCTCTAATCGAGTGGTCCCGGGATAATCGTCTTCGCTGAGTTTCAGCAGACACAGATGCCCGGCATGAGACGAAGGAAAACCGCTGACTTCGACGTCGTACCGCATCAGGTTCCCTGGCCGTGAAAGTTGTGAGACTTCTGCTTCGAAGAATTGTTTTTGAGTGTACCAGCACGGCCCCCAGCTCAGGACGCACCCCACATTCAGATCTTCGCCCAGAATGTGTCGCATCATGTCTTCCGGGCCGACGCCTTCTGTCGGGCTGTCGTAGTGCGCACAGCCCGCTGCGTGGACGTGATGATCACCGGAGTACCAGTTTCGCTGTGCGACATGGATCCAGCGTTGCAGCTGGATGTTCAGCGAGTGTTCTTTTACGTCCGGGATCCTGACGTCAATGTCGACGGGCAGGTATTCCGGTCCCCGGGTGACAGTGATTTCATAATCGCCGGGCGGCAGATCAACAGACTCTCCATCGTGCCGGTAGACCTGGTGGTGAAAGAAAAAATCGGGAGCCAGCCGTCGTGCCGGACTGGGATAGATGCGTCCCCGACGGTCTTTGATAACGAACGCGGCGGTTGTTGGCTCGCCATCCACATCCTTCACGCCCAGCACCACTTTGACGGCCGGCTCGCAGTCAAACAGAATCGGGACGGCGTTCCGAAAGCCGATATCCTGAGTTCCCTGGCCGATATTAAACGCCAGTGATGCTTCGCGTTTGCCGACGTCTCGACTGAACAGCAACAGCGGGCGGTATTCGACCAGCAGCCCCGACAGTTTTTTTGTCATCGGTTCGCGATTCAGCAGCGACACATCCAGCCAGCGATTTGGCACGTCGGAAGGGTTGACCAGTTTCTCGTCTGTTCTTGGCTGTTGCCGGGTACCTTTCCCTCGTTGGTACACTGGAGCTGCGTTGGGACTCTCGACCTTAAGTTCCGGATTAATACCGGCTTCGTTGTGCACCTTGACCAGAAACGTACGCCAGCCCTGCTGCATCAGTTGCTTTGAAACAGGCCCGGCTTTCACCTTAACCCGGCTTTCCGCGTTAATATTGACCTCTGTCAGACACAGCGGATCCAGAAGCTCCTGAACGCGTTTAACAGCTGCGCGGTCGTCCTGCTCCTGAAATGCTTTCTGCAGCTCTGTCACGACGGCCGGAGCGAGCGGCGTTCCGGAGAACTGCAGCGCTTCCATCAATCGCTGCGTGGCGGCAATCAAAGGTTGGCGTTCGACGCCAGAGATGACCGACAGGTCGTCACCGGCGGACCGCGGTGCGGCAGCACTGAGTGCCGCAAACAGCGCGCCGCAAACGATACTCGTACTGCCAGCAAAACGTAACATCTTCGTTCTCCCGCAAACGGAATTCAGACTTCGTCGTTGCGGGCATTGTGAACGGAACGACGTCCGCGAGCAATCGAGTGATCACGAAAAGGAGTGATCACGAAAAGGGCCGGGAGTCTTTTCCGGATGAGTGATCGCTCACATGGCTTGCACACCGGCCGAAAAAAGACTCCCGACCCTCTCACAGACTCAGCCGAGAAAAACGGACTGTTGGTCTACGTGTGGTCCGTACGAATGCGGACCTGCAGTGCTCCCAGCATCTTTGTGATGCGTTCTTCCTTCTGATTGATAAAGAAGACGTTTTCCAGCACGATCGCTCGACGTTCCTGACTGGGGTGCAGCACCAAACGACCGGATCGAAGCAGCATGTATTCGAATATATCGTTGATTTCCTTGTCGATACGAAGGTTAGGGGCTGAGAACCGCTCAAGGTCACTCAGAACGCCGTGATGGTGCAACAGTTCGTTGCCACGCACTTCCCAGTAATCGAAGCGGCGACTGACCACCACGCAGGTAAACAGAAACAACATCATCAAAACGTAGAGCATGTAGAACGAAGCGTTTGCCGCCGGGGACACCTTGTGCAACTGTTTTGTGACCCACGGGGCGAAGGTTGGGTTCATATCAAACAACATCCACAGTGTCACGCTGGCGGTAGCAAAGCCAAAGAACAAAATCAACGAATTTGCGCGAGGAAAGTCGAATGCGATCACGACGAAATTGACCAACATCACCAGTAGAAAGATTATGCCAGGAAGTCGCGCAAAATCCTGAGTCGAATCGTCGCCCTTGACCCACATGAAAATTGCCCCAAATAACGCCGCCAGAACCGTGGGGTACAGAAACACGATCTTGGGATACGACACCAGAAAGACCGGGCCGGGGTTGTTCGAAGTCAGTCCTGAACCTTCATCATTGCCGGCCACGGGCTGATTGTCGGGTGTGTCGTCTGTCATCTGATTGGGCTTTCGTGCAATGGGACGAGAGGCGGTGCCGACCGGGCGGTGCCGACCGCCAGCGGATTCGAGCTGCCGCTCGGAACGTGAGATGGGGCGTAAAACTGTCGACGTAGTCAAAGAAAAGGGACCAATGTTGACATCGGTTGGCCTGTTGCAAAATGCTCGCCCTCAGCCATTTAGAAATGGCCTCGACCGCAGCCACACTGTACCGACAATTGTCGCCAACATCCAGAGAGTGGGCATGGCGTGAAAAAGCCCATATTCTGAGGGCCGAAACGCTGCCTGACGTCCCAGCCCACGCTGCGGCCAAACGAAGTGATGCTCGCTCCGGATCACTTGAATTGCAGAATTCCCGGGAATTCGCCGAACCCGCCGAGGGGCCGTGTTCGCTCGCAAACGGCGTACCGCACCCACACGAGGCAGTCATGTAGGGTCTGCTGTGTGAACCGCAAAGATTTCGACAGCGGCGAAGAGAATCGCGACTTCACGAACTGGTCCGCGGAGCAGACCCAACTTCCTGTCACCACCTCACTCGTCTTCTTCGTCCTCGTACTTCCTACTCGACTTCTTCGTTCTTGTCTTCTGCGGCCGCATCCGAGGAGGAGAAGACGAGTACGAGACACGAGGATGACACCCGTGTTTAGCGACAATTCGTTTGCCCTTCTGGCGCCAATTAGAAGTCCCGGTTCATGACGGTGTCGCTTGAGCGTCAGGGCGGTCACTTCTTCATTTTGTCACGGGCACCACCGAGCAGCACATCACCGCCTTTTTCGCCGAACAGGTCGTCCTTGTCTTCGTCGTCCAGCACGCCGCCAAGGATGTCCATCGTGTTCGCGAGATTACCAGTCGCCCATTTTGTCATCGCGGTATCCAGAGCGGTGAGCGTGGCAGCCGTATCGACGTCAAACAGACTCTCCCAGTCGGTATCCACCTGGTCGCCGATCAGCAGTTCGTCGCCCTGAGCGCCCTTCAGCTTGTCCTTTCCGTCGCCGCCCACAAGAATCGCAGCTCCGTTACCGCCGAACAGGTTGTCCTTACCGGCACCGCCAAACAGTACGTCGCTGCCGCCGTGGAAGCGATCGAACATCGTCGCTTCGAAATGTTGCGTCAGGTCAACAGGGTCAGGCACATTCTGAGCAGTGGATGGTTTCGTTTCCGCTTTCGGCGGATCGATGATGAAGTACGCAACCTGTTCCGTGGTATGTTTCCGCTCGGTGTCTTTCGATTGATCTTCGTCAACCGCTAAATACAGGTCACCCCCCCCACCGGTTTCTGGTAAGGGATTACTGCCATACAGCAACGCCCAACCTCCATTGCCTCCGTCCATCCCCGCCATCGATACGACTGCGGCCTTGGGGACTCCGGCAGTGAACGGATCGTAGCTGTACTTATAAGCGGGAGCGTCATCGGCACCCTTGACCGTGTCGCCACCGACGCCTGCCCGGAACGGCAACCCTTCAATCACGCCGTCGTTGCTGGTTTCGATCACGAAATAGCCGATTGTTTCATTAGCGCGTGTGTTATCGGCGTCTTCACCGACCATCTTTCCAACGAACAGGGTCGACGCCGACGGAGCCACCGTTCGGCTGCTGCCGCGTGCCCAGAAATTCGACCAGTCAGAATCGTTGTACGTCATTACCTGGCCCACGACGACCGGTGCTGTGTAGGACTGTCCGTAGGTTCTTGACTGACCCGCCCAGGAATTGTTCTCGTCTGTTACGGTGGAGTTGAACTTAACTGCCTCCAGTTTGAAGCCCGCTTCGTCGTAAATCCCTTCTTCCATCACTGTGTAATGGACGTCAATGTTCGTTGGCGCCGAACCGCCGGCGGCCTGCACCAGCATCTCAAAACTACTGCCACTTTCGGCGTTCCGGATGCGTACGACGGTTGGCCCCGTTGTATCGTCGTAGTTTGCCGAAGCGACCACGACCATCGACGTATAGGTATAAGACAGGTTAACAGTGACCCAGGAGTTGCCGACTCCATTAACGACACCGTAGGCCAGTTGCGGTCCGGTAAGCACGACGACTTCATTGACCATAATCGAAACAGTCACTCCGGTGGAATCCACCGAACCATCGTTGGCCACATAGGTGAAGCTATCTGTTCCGAAATAGCCGGGATCCGGTGAGTAGATCAGGTTCGCTCCTGATCCGGCCAACGAGCCACTCGTTGGCCCGCTGGCGACAGAAAACGTCAGCGAATCCCCATCGATATCGCTGCCACTGAGCGTTATTGCGACGGAAGTATCCTGATCGATCGATACCGATTGACTGTCGGCAACCGGTGCATCATTGACCGGCGTGACGTTGATAGGAACTGTAACGATACCGCTGTTGACCGTCCCATCGTTTACCTTAAACGTGAAACTGTCACTGCCGTTGGTGAGTCTTCATCGGTGGTAACGGATTGAGGGACGGCCACCGGAATGTCATTTACCGGGGCAACGTTGATCGATACCGTTGCCGCTGGACTGTCGTCGGTTCCGTCGTTAACAATGAACGTGAACTCATCAGACCCGTTGTAATTCGGGTCGGGAGTGTAAGTCAGATTCGGAGCCGTGCCGCTGAGGTTTCCGTTGGAGACGTCACTGGTCAAGCTGTAAGTGATCGCGTCCAGGTCTGGATCCGAACCTGTCAGCGTAATCGAGACCGATCCATCTTCATTCACATTGACCGATTGCGCGTCGGCAACAGGAATATTGTTTGCCGCGACGTTGATCGTAACGCTCACGGTAGCGCTGTCGTCCGTTCCATCATTGGCGATGAACGAAAAACTATCCGATCCAGTGAATCCGGTATCGGGCGAGTAGGTCCTGGTTGCCCCTGTACCCGTCAGGGTGCCGCTTGTCGGGCTGACGACAATGGAAAACGACAACGCGTCGCCATCGATATCACTTCCAGTCAGCGTGATGGACCTGGATGTTTCCTGTTTGACCATAACGGATTGACTGTCAGCCACGGGCGCATCGTTGACGGGATTGACGGTCACGCCAAATGTCGACTCGACGAATAGTCCGCCCGTGTCAGTCGCCCGGACCGTGATATCGGAAGATCCGTTGGCATTGGCTGCATAGTTCAACGACAGAACGCCTGCGGCGATCGATGTACTGGTGAACAATCCCGAATTGGTGTTGCCGGTGATGCTGAGAACCAGATCTCCATCGAGATCTTCGATGTCGCTAAAGGCTGTAAACAAATTGACGTCGGTTGGACTCGAGTCTTCATCTACCGTTACATCGGAAATGCCGGATGTGGTTGGAGTGTCGTTGACAGGCGTCACGGTAATCGAGACCGTGGCAGAATCGGTTCCGCCATTGCCGTCGCTGATGGTATAGCCAAAGGAATCCGGACCGTAGTCGTTCAGTGTTGGCGAGTAGGTGTACGTGCCGTTGCCGTTGTCGGTCAGCGTACCATGGCTCGGCTGCGACACGCTGCTGATCGCGAGACTATCCAGATCGACGTCGTTGTCGTTACTCAGCAGACTGGAAGCATTGATCAGTAGCACTGTGTCTTCGTTCGTGACGAGATTGTCGTTGGCGGCAACCGGTGCATCGTTGACAGGGTCGACCATGATACTGACAGTCGCGAGGTTGGAGTCACTTGTGCCATCGTTGGCCACATAGCTGAAACTGTCCGTTCCGTAGAAATCATCATCAGGCGTGTAGTCAAACGATCCATCAGCGTACAGGGTGACCGAGCCGTTTGCTGCACCTGACACCAGCACTGCCGAAAGCGTATCACCGTCGGCATCGCTGTCGTTCAGCAGAACGCCGGCTGCGGTGATATTCAGGGTGTTGTCTTCGTCATGGCTAAAGGCTTCCCCAGTCGCCACTGGCCCGTCGTTAACTGATGTGACCGTGATCACAGCAGTCGCCTGAGTCGTATCGCCCCGCCCATCGCTGACTTCATAGGTAAAACTGTCGCTGCCATGAAATTTCGCTGCGGGAGTGTAGCTGAACGATCCATTGGAATTGAGAGTCAACAGCCCATTCGTTGTCCCTGAAACCAATGTCGCGGAAAGAGAATCGCCATCCGCATCAATGTCGTTTGTCAGTACTCCCAGGCCAGTCACGTTAAGGATGCCATCCTCTGCGACGTTGTACGAATCATCAGCGGCCTGCGGAACGTCATCAATGGACGTGACGTTGATTGAGACCGTAGCAGTATTGCTGTCGGCCGAACCGTCGTTGGCGACGTAGGTAAAACTATCGGAGCCATTGAAGTTAGCATCGGGCGTATAGTCGAATGAGCCATCGGCATTCAACGTCAAAGATCCGTTGGCCGGGCCACTGACAGACACAGCCGTCAGTGGATCACCGTCGGCATCGCTGTAATTGGCCAGTACGCCAGAGCCAGTCACTGTCAGCGTGTTATCTTCGCTGACGTTATAACCACTGTCGTTGTTGGCGACCGGGGCTTCATTTGTTGCACCGAGCGTCCCCATGATTTTAACATTGTCGAAAAATCCATCTTCGCGTGAACTGCTGACTTTCGAACGAAAGCGGATGTTGAAATTATTGACCTGGTTATTTCCGTCAATCGTGATCGTCTCGTGATGCCAGGTGTTCTCCTGATCGACGTTGCCTTTCAACGATGCGACTTCGTTCCAGCTGCTGCCATCAAAGAAGTCCAGAGCGATATATTCACCACTATCGAAACCGCGCTCGATGTACCACGAGAACGTCAGCTCGGCGCTGCTGTAGCTGTCAGATCAATGGCGTTGGCCAGACTCAACGTGGCATCGGTGGCTCGTCCATCGACTTCGGCTGAGTAGGGAACGTCTCCGTCAATCAATGCATCGTTCGCACCGGTGACTGTGACTGTCTGCGGTTGATCCCAGTTGTCCGGCGTAAAGATCAGCACGCTGTTGGAAATGGTTCCTTCGCTCGCGTCTTTGGACGTCACGTCAACGATCACCAGGTCTGCCGGCCTGGCATTCAGCACGACGTTCAGATTCACACTGCCGCCGGATTCTGTCGTTTCAAGCCCCGCGGACGGAGTCACTGAAAGACTCGGCTTCGGCGGTGCTAACTGAAGCTTCGTCACGAATCCATCGTAGTCGCCCGCCCCCGTCACCGTACCCGCAGGGAACTCCGCCTGGCTGCCGATGAGTTCGCTGGCGACGTACAGATTCCCGGCCGCATCGACGACTGCGTCTCGAGCGATTTCATCGCCGGACGCCCCACCCAGCGCGAAGCTGGAAAGCAGGTCACCCGAACTGTTGAGTTTCAGCACGAACGCATCCGAGCCGCCGGCGCTTGTCAACGTTGTACCGCGGTATGTGGCCTCGCCGGAGAAGTTTCCGCTGACGTACACATCTCCTTGGTTATCAACGGAAATACCGCGGCCTGCGGCTCCAAAGGTGTGCGCCCACAGCAAATCACCGGTCGCGGCGTCGAGATTCACAATATCCGTTCCGATCGCGAAAACATTGCCGGCATTGTCTGCCACAATGGCCGTTGCTGCATCGACCGCGGTCGCCCAGATCACAGTTCCACTCGCATCGAGTTTCGTGATCTGTCTGCCTTCAGTGCCGTTAAAGGATCCGCCGACGTAGACATTTCCGTCAGCGTCGGTTGCGAGCCCAGTACCAGATTGTGGTGCCCCCTCGCGTTCCCAGAGGAAGTTGCCGTCGCCATCGAATTTGGCAACCAGAGGATTGTTGATGCCGGCAGTTCGACGACCGGTTCGGATGAAGACATTTCCCAGTTCATCGACTCTCACGCGAGGGTTCGCGCCATCGTCTTCACTACCGCCGACGGCGCGTGTCCAAACGAAGTTCCCAGCCTGATCAATCTTGGCAACAAGTGAGTCCACGCCGCCTGTGGAAGTCAGATTGACGCCACCGAAATCGGCGGTTCCAGTAAAAGCACCGGCGATGTAAACGTTGCCGGCGGCATCGACGTCGATGGTGTAACCCCGATCGTCGCCAGTTCCGCCGAAACGCCTCGCCCAGATCGTGTCTCCGTCGCTATTGACCTTAGCAATGAAACCATCCGTTTCTCCCTGGCTGGTGAGGTTGATTCCATTG
>JAPYTO010000229.1 GCA_029941865.1 Fuerstiella sp.
ACGACCACGTTGCCTGGCTGCGTGAGTATGTGGACGAAGGTGGCTTTATCTTCGCGGTCGCCAATTGCAGCGGCGGCACATTTGACGATGGATTCCGTGAGCTGATCGAACGAATGTTCCCGGACGGCGGCGCATCTCTGCAGCGGTTGCAGGCCGATCATCCGGTGTACCGCAGTGAATATCTGTTGACGACCAATGCGGACGCAATCGAACTGTATGGCGTCGACTTCGGCTGCCGAACGGCCATCATTTACTCACCTGAGGATCTTGGGTGTTTGTGGCAAAAATGGATGCGGCATGATCCCCGTGGCCGATCAGAGGGACTGATTCAACGCGTCATCCGAGCCAACCGCATTGGCATTAACATATTGGCCTATGCGACAGGACGAGAACCTCCTGTCAAACTCGGCAGCAGCGATGACCACAACAGGAAGCGACGAACCCGCATTCGACGCGGCCTGATTGAGATCGCTCAGTTGCGCCATAAGGGCGGCTGGGATACGGCGCCGAAAGCCCTGGAAAACCTGTTGCAGGGACTCAACGAAACCGTTGGCATTGGCGTTGCCCCGAAACGAAAAACCATCCCGATCACACTGAGTGAACTGCGTCGGTTTCCACTCGCCTACATGCATGGTCGCTATCGATTTCAACTCTCCGAACAGGAACGGGATGCTCTGCGCGACTACCTGAGTCGTGGTACAGTTTTGTTCGCCGACGCCTGCTGCGGTTCAACCAGATTTGACCGAAGCTTTCGCGACTTGATGGGGCAAATTTTTCCGGACCATCCGCTGCAGGCCATCCCGGCCGACCATGAATTATTCTCCGAGGTCACGGGCCACCGGATTGATACCGTCCAACTACGAAAAATGGTGCCCGGTGGGGCGAACGCCGCCATGCGATCCAGAACCGAAGCAGGCCCGCCCGTGCTGGAGGGTGTCGAGATTGAAGGCCGATACGCGGTTGTCTACAGTCGCTACGACATCAGCTGTGCTCTGGAGAACCAGGCGTCGCTGGCCTGCGACGGATATGTCGAGGAAGACGCCATGAAACTGGCCATAAATATTGTCCTTTATTCCATGCTGCAGGATATCAGCTGGTCAAAGGTCGATAGCACGACGGACTGAGCGGTTCCGGATTGTCATCCCGATGTTGTAAGAATCTCCCGTGTATTCCTTCCAAACGACCATTCACGAAACGTCCTTCACTTTTGAGACGCAGCCAGACCTGTTCTCACCGCGCAAAGTAGACGCGGGCACGTTGGCCATGTTGAAGAGCGCACAGTTGAGCCCGGGCGACAAATTACTGGATCTCGGTTGCGGCTATGGCGTTGTTGGCATCTACGCCGCAAAGATCCTGGGAGACTCCAGCGTTTCGATGCTGGACAGTAATCCGACAGCGATTCAGTGCGCGCAAAACAATGCGGATCTCAACAACGTACCTGGTGTATCGATTTCGCTCAGCGATGGATTTCGTGACTTCCACGAAATTGGTTTCACCAGGATCCTGTGCAACCCTCCGTATCACACGGACTTTGCGGTCGCGAAACACTTCATTCTAAAAGGCTTCAACCGTCTGGTGATCGGTGGCGAGTTCTGGTTCGTGACGAAGCGAGACAAGTGGTACGGCAACAAACTTCGATCGATTTTCGGTTTTGTCGACTCACGCAACGTCGATTCGTATTTTGTCTTAAGAGCCGTGAAGAAGCAGCAGTCGTTCGCTGCAAGAAAAAAGGGCCGTTAACGGGACAGGTATCCGTTGTATTCCCTGAATGGCTGAGTCCTGCTCGTGCCGTATGATACGATGGCGTTCGTGATGTTTGTTGCCCCGGATCATGGATGCCTTCACAGATGTCAGCAGGCTCTTTGTTCTGAATTCGACCAGGAAAACACCTTGCCAGCAGTACGGGACGAGAATTCGACACGACCGCGGATCTGGATCTACGTATTGCTGTTTGCAATCGTCGCCTCAGTGTATCTACCTTCGGTCAGGTATGGGTTCCTGGACGATGAAACAGTAATTCTCTTTCGCACACCACCACCGGCAACAATTCCGGACCTGGTCGAAAGATCCTTTTCCCCCCACTTCCCGGGACTCGCCTATCTCCGACCGATACCTCACGGGTCGTACCTCATTCAGTACATGCTGGACCGTAACAGCCCCGCGCCGTTTCATGCACTGAACGCTGTTCTGATGGGAATCACGGCGTGCATATGCTTTGCATTCCTGTCGCTCCCCGGTTTCAGAATATCTCTGATTCCGGCGATGATTGGCTCGCTGCTGTTCGCTGTTCACCCTGCAGCTTCATCGACAGTGCATCCCATCGTCGGACGTGAAACTCTGATGGTTGCGTGCTTTACAATTGCATCCGTCTACGCCTTCGCCAAAGGCGGGGACGGATGGTTTACAGTTTCGATGATACTTCTGGCGCTGGCCCTGTTGTCTAAGGAACAGGCCGTCGTCATTCCGACGCTCTTTCTGCTGGCGGACGTCTGCGGCATTTCGAAGGACGCGCCAGCTAGATCGTTGCGAAAGTGGATTGAGCGGCATCGGACACCTGTGATCATACTTATCATCTACCTTTGCCTTCGATGGTCACAGTTCTCGGGTGCTGAGTACCGATTCAGTGTGACCGAGAATCCATTTGAAGTTCTTCTGTCACTTCGATTCGCCGTACAGACAGTCTTTGCACCATACACGGAATTGATGTACGAGCCGACCGTCGGGGCATGGATTTCGACATGGCGATTCATCGTCGGCAGTGTCGCCGTCAGCCTGTTGATTTCTTCGGTGTATCATCTGCGCCCGACACATACACGACCCAGCTTGTTCTGGTGTGGCTGGATTCTGTTGTGCATTGCACCGACGGCCAACGTCATCGAACAGCAGGCGCCCTATTCGGAGCGTTATGTGCTGCTGGCCGTTTTCGCAGCAATCGGCCTGACGGCAGAAGTCCTTTCCGCTGTTCAAACAAAGTCGACTCGTCTTTGCCTCACGACGGTGGCCGGCATTCTATTGGTAATTTCAGGAGGCATCACGGTTGGGCGCGGACAGTATTTCGCCTCACAGATGGCGTTTGCGCGACAGTGGGCAGCGACCAACCCGCAGTTCGCAGAGACACAGATGTCATTGGGCACAGAATTCTACCATTCCGGACAATTTAAGAATGCCGCGAGTTGTTTCCAGGCCGGTATGGACGTCGAATCGGACAGGAACGGCGTGTGCCAGAACTGGCTGGCCAAAATGCGATTGCTGCAGGGAAACTTTGCCGAAGCCAGTCGGCTGTTTGAATTAACTTCGGGAGAGAAATTTCCCTGCCTGCTGAACGGAGTTGCGCTTCAGGCCGGCGACAACCGCACGGCAGCGGCTGCCAGCTTCGAACGGGCATTGAGAATTGATCAGTCGTTCTTTGCAGCACACTTCCTGTTGGCAGAGACCCTGAACGCTTCTGGCGAAAGCGAACGCGCGAAGCCACACGCCATGCTGGCAGCGAAGGCGCCAGTTCTGGATCTCAGTTTTGCGTCAATTACGGACGATCAACTTCGCAGGATCGCCCAATTCCCTGAATTACGTGTGCTTATCCTGAAAAACGCTGACATCACAGACAGTGGCTGTACCAGGTTGAAGAAAATCAGAAGGCTTGAACAACTCTGGATTCCTGGTACTGCTGTGACTGATGTTGGCATTGGTCACCTGCAGGAGAATGACACGCTCCGTTCGCTCGTGATTTCCAATACCAGCGTGTCAGATGAGTGTGTCGAAAGCCTGCTTTCCATGCCCCGCCTAAGCCACCTGGACATCCGATACACAGACATTTCCGAAGCCGGGATTCAACGGCTGAAGGAACAGTTGTCCGACTGTCAGATTTTCTACAGCATTTCACTCTGACTTGTGGCCGGGAAGAACGCTTGTCGATAACAGTTTCGTTTCTCCCACGAGCCTGTATCGTCTACGACAATAATATTAATCGCACCTATTGACGCATTGATGGGACACATGGTTTGTCCTGTAAGGAGGCAGTCCCCGTGGAAGAGAACATTGTCCTTGCAGGCTTTGTCGCGCTGGTAGCCCTGGCAGCCAACGGAGTACGTCTGTTTTTTCGGAAGTACAAACTTCATCGACGTCCGCGTGCGCTAAACCTGTTGTTGGGCAACAGTCTTGTGTGCGTACTGTTGATGGCGGTGATATTGCTGACGGGCGAATTCTATTACCGGTTTGTCTACGACACTACGGAATCATTTGGCCTGTCCCGGACGACCCAGCGTTGGTTCGACCGGCACTTTCGCCGCAACAGCCTTGGATTCCGCGACTCAATCGAATATCCAGGCTCCATTGAAGCCGGAACTCGACGAGTGACGTTTCTTGGTGATTCGTTTACCGCGGGACACGGAATCGCCAACGTTGAAGATCGTTTTGTGAACATCGTTCGCGAGCAGCTGCCGGATTACGACGTGCAGTCGTTTTCGATGTGTGCATGGGACACGCCTCAGGAAATATCCTGTCTCAAGATGGCCGGCGATGCTGGACATGAATTCGACACTGTTGTTCTTGTTTACTGTCTGAATGACATTTCAGATATCTCCCCGGAATGGCAGAGTGTGCTGAAGAGGATTCAGGAGTTCTCGGACCCGGGATTCGTGGTCGAGAACAGTTACCTGTTCAATACGATCTACTACCGCTGGAAAGCGTTCCATGACCCCGACATTGGTGACTATTATCAGTTTGTCAGGGATCTCTACGAAGGACGAACATGGGAAATCCAATCAGAACGTCTAGTACGGCTGCATGATCTGGTGACGCAGCGTGGCGGCCGTCTGATTGTCGTGACGTTCCCGTTTCTGCACGCGCTTTCATCGAACTACCGATACGGACCGATTCATAAACAACTGGACCGTTTTTGGCAGCAACGTGACGTCCCGCATCTTGACCTGCTTTCAGTGCTGCAGGAGTTTGAACCGAAGGACGTGGTCGTCAGTCAATTCGATGCTCACCCCAACGAACATGCACACAGCGTCGCGGCCGAGGCGATCGTCGAATTACTGTCCAGTGAAATCCCCCGCGCCGTGGATGGTGCGCCGTAGGGAATGCGGCGACGCAACCGGGAACGAAGAACACCATCGCCATTCGGATCGCGGCAACCTGCGGCATGAACGTGCAAAATATACAGGGCGGCGGTCGACGCGCGACTGTTCTCCATAATTTGAATATTGACCTGATGCCACCGGCAGATTTTCCCAGCACGACCGACAGCACCACACCTGCCGAAAACGATTGAGAATGTCGCCCTTTTCGTCGTCAGACACATCAGCCTCGCTGCCCCCCACCGGGAACATGCCAGACACGGTACGGTATTCTTTGGAAAACTGCGGCACCCGTTGTTTGTGATCGGTGTTACGTCTGCAGCTCTGATGATTTCTGACGGACATGGAATACGCCTGCCCGTTACGCCCTCCCACCAGACAGAAGATGGAGAAATAGAAATGCCATGGACCAATTCTGCGCGGTCGTTCTGCGCTCTGATGCTCACCATCCTGATTACAGGATCCATTGGTGTTGCGGCTGACGAAGCGGCAGAACCATCAGAGAACGAATCAGTTCGCACGACAATTATTCACGCAAACCGACCGGTGAAATCCCTGGCGAATAGTCTGACGGAAGTCATGCGGCGGAGTGACATCAATATCACAACGGACATGGAGGCGAATGTCGTATTGCTCACGGGCTCGCAAGTGGAAGTCAACAAAGCGACCGAACTCTTGCGAGCCCTGGATCAGGCACCTCAGATGGTCAACATCGACGTGAGCATTGTGGTCAGAAACACAACAACCGGCGAAGAACACATCGTTGATGAATTGCAGCTTTGTACTCTGAATGAATTACAGACGATGTTGCAGTTCGGTCAACAGGTTGCAGTGCCGGAAGCAGTCCAGCGTATTGGCAGCAGAACAATTGCGCGAAGTTCTCGTCGCGAAGATGTGGGCACTCTCGTGAGGGCGACTCCCAGGGTCATGGGGAACGTGATTGTTCTGGCACTGAGCGTCGAAAAATCCTGGATCGAGTCTCCGAAGACTGCTGAATCAGGTGCAGAGACAGATAACATCACCATCCCCGTAACCTATACCACAGTGGCCGAAACAACGTTGCAATTGAATCGTGGCGAAAGCCAGACCTTTCGAGCGGTTGTGTCGAAAGGCCAGGAGGATGGCCGCGACGTATTGATCACGGTTTCCGCTACAACTGGCGCACGGAATTCCTCCTCAAGATCAGCGACCTCAGGTAGAGCCACCTCCAATCCAGCTCAGCGACGCAGCGAAACGACCTCACGGGGTAGCAGTAGCCGAAGTAGCGGAGCGGCCGGCAGCCGAAGCCGGACAAGCAGCGGACAGCGTGGAGGATTCGGCGGCAGTCGTGAAGGCGCGGGCGACCGTGGCGGATTCAGAAGTGGCAGCCGCGGCGGGTTCGGCGGCCCCCCCAGCAGCGGTGTTGGTGGCAATCGAGGTGGATTCGGTGGTAGCAGCGGTGCATTCGGCGGACGTCGCGACGAAGCTCAGCCGGGTACGCGATCACGGCCGGATTCTGAAAGCGAAGCGACAACTGGGGAACAGCCCAACGCTGCCTCCGATGACAACAACAAAGGCACGTCCGCGTCTGAAAATGACGCTACAGAAAAAGAACGGATTGAAACGCGGGGTCGTCGTTACTTCCAGCTGTTGGATCGTGACAAGGACGGGCATGTGGACAAGGAAGAATGGGAGGCGAGTCGCAGATTGAAGCTCATGTTTGAAGAGGCAGGTATCACCATTGGTTCTGTTTCCGAAAATGAATTTGCAAAGCAGTATGTAACAGCCACGAAGCACAGCCAACAGGAACCAAAGGGTTCTGACGAATGACGCTACGCCGCACGCCGCCAATCGGTCCCATTTAATGCTCACGGAGTTCAGCCGCGCCCCCTGTGTGCGGCGCGAAAGGAAATAGCGACCTGACGAAGAGTTTCGACGAACTGGTGCTCGATGTTTGTCTTGGGAAAACGGTGTGAAGCGACTATGCTCACGTGCCGGGCCTGAACTTCGCATTGGATTGCCGCGCACTTGCCCGCTGCGAATAACACTGCGCAAATATCGTTTGAACTGCACAGGAATCGTCGGGACATGAACACAACGCCGCCGGAAGTCGCGTCGAAACTTGCTGAATATCACCAGGAACATTTGCTGCAGTGGTGGGACACGCTTTCCGACGAACAACAAGACTCTCTGGTGGGTCAGATCGAGTCTGTCGACTTTGAAATGATTCAGAAGGTCTGGCAGGAATCGAAGAATCCTCCCGCCACGGCGGGCTCCGACGTAAACCGGGTGGATCAAGCCGCCGCGCCGAAATCCGTCGTATTGCAGCCGGCATCTGCAGTGGAAGAAGCCCAATGGAAGCAAGCGGCTGAGGTCGGGGCACAACGGCTGGCGGATGGCAAAGTTGCCGTCATTACAGTCGCCGGCGGACAGGGTAGTCGGCTGGGGTTCGCACATCCCAAGGGCATGTTTCCGATTGGTCCCATCAGCAGCCGCAGTCTGTTTCAGGTCTTTGCCGAACAGATTCTGGCTCGAAAACGTCGTCACGGCGGTGACCTCCCGTGGCTGATCATGACCAGCGCCGCAACGCACTCAGAGACGATAGAATTCTTTGAGCAGCACGACTTCTGGGGGCTCGATCGCGAAACGGTGGCATTTTTTCAGCAGGGCAGTATGCCGGCTGTCGACGCATCCAGTGGTCGCGTCCTGATGAGCGCCGCGGACACTCTTTGTCTGTCGCCCGATGGCCACGGCGGGCTGGTCATGGCGTTGAAGTCCTCAGGGCTGCTGGATCGAATGGCGTCTGAAGGCGTCGAGGACTTCTTTTACCATCAGGTCGACAATCCAACGGTGATCATGTGCGATCCGTCCCTGGTCGGTCTGCACGCGCTGAACAATTCTCAGCTGACGACGTGCGTTGTAAAGAAGCTGCGTCCCATGGAACGCATGGGGGTTCTTGTCGACATCGGCGACCACGTGGAGATCATCGAGTACAGCGAACTGGACGAGGAACAGGCCGCTCGTGAAGACGCGTCTGGTCAGTGGATTTTCTGGGCGGGTAACACGGCCATTCACATGTTTTCGCTGGCGTTTCTGGAGCAATTGACTTCCGGCGGCGGCCAGTTAGCACTGCACGTTGCCGAAAAGGCCGTCGACCACATTGACGCGATGGGAAAGCTGACTGAGCCGTCGGAACTGAATGCCAACAAGTTTGAGCGTTTTATCTTTGATGCACTTCCTCTGGCAACGACGGCGTTAATCGTCGAAGGCAATCGCGAGCGTGAATTCAATCCCGTGAAAAATGCTCAGGGAAATGATTCACCCGTGACTTCGCGGGAGGCGCTCAGTCGCATCGGCCGGGAATGGCTGGCGGCCGCGGGGCACACGTTACAGGAAACTGTAACTGTGGAGATCAGCCCTCTGACGGCGTTGGATGCTGATGAACTTGTCGGCAGCCTGGCAGACGGCAGTATCACGGTGAGCAGCCTTATCGGGCCGCCGGCAGCGTCGTAACCTCTGCGAGCCGTCTTCGCCGGTCTATACGAGCTGCCTCTCGGAAACTGTCAGACCACTGCAAAGATGCGGGCAAATCGGAACGTCCGGATTCCCCCAGAACCTAAACACCGAACTTTCGTATCTTTCGCTGCGTTCGCTCCCTGGGCACTGACGCTTCGAAACCGTCAATGCGATATTCCGGAAGAACCGTATTGATTCGCATTTCGATGTTGGTCAGTTCTCCACCCTGGTCACTGCGGACGAACGTGATGGCTCGACCATTGCCGGCCGAACACAGTCGGCCAGTTCGGCCAACCCGGTGAACATAGTCGTCGCAGAATTCCGGAATGTCGTAATTAATGATGTGAGAGATACCGCTGATATCGATTCCTCGACCAACAACATCGGTGGCAATCAGCAATCGCAGCTTTCCGGCCCGCAGATCCCTGATCACTCGGTCACGTCTGCTCTGCGGCAGATCACCATGAATGGCGGCAATCCGATCAGACTTGAGTCGTCGGGAAAATATTTCGTGCAGCTTGTCAGCGCCACGTTTGGTTCGTGTAAACACGATTGCCTGAGCGGGCTTCTCCTGAGCAATGACTCGCAGCAGCGTGGCACGCTTTCGGTTCTCGTCGACAGTAATATAAAACTGTTCAATCGTGTCGACCACGACATTGTCTTCGGACAGATCCACCATCTGTGGGTCGATCATGTACCGCCGTGCCAGCTTTTCGACAGGTTCCGGCATCGTGGCGGACAACAGCAGGGTCTGACGCTGCTGCGGGCAGTGCTTCAAAATGCGTTCAATGTCAGGACGGAAGCCGATGTCCAGCATGCGATCTGCTTCATCCAACACGACGATCTTCAGCTTGTCCAGCTTAAGAACACCGCGACGCAGCAGATCGATAATTCGGCCAGGCGTTCCAACGATAGCCTGAGCACCGTTTTCGAGCTGTCGAATCTGGGTGTGGATCGGTCGGCCTCCGACGCCCAGCGCAAGGCGAATGCGCCCGCCACACAACTTCTTTGATTCTTCCATCACCTGTTCACTGAGTTCTCGCGTTGGTGCCAGCACGAGAATCTGAACAGCGGGTAGACTGAGGTCGAGTCGTTCCATCGACGGCAGCATGAACGCGGCAGTCTTGCCAGTACCGGTGCGGGCCTGCCCGATGCAGTCGCGCCCGGTGAGGGCAATCGGAATCAATTCCGCCTGAATGGGACTGGGAACTTCGTAACCTTTCGCGGCAAGATTGGCCACAGTCTTTTCGTTCAGGCCAAAAGCTGCAAACGTGGTATCTGATAGGAGCTGCAAGGGAAAATCCGTAATTGAGGTCTACAGAAGGATGCCAGCGGACAGCAATTCTGTGCACGCACCAGCGAATCCGGCGGGATCAGAGCCTGCATCAAAACACAGGATGGGGATGCATTAGCGAGCAATCCCATAAAGGGGCCATTCGAAATGCCCCTAAAACGCCGGGGCGACAGATAGTTTGTCGCCACGTCAAGTGCAGGAAGTGTACTTCGTAAAAATTCCCCCGTCAATTCCGACTTCTGTCAACCGCCCATTCCGAAGCGATTTACTGGAACAGACCCCGGCGGATTTGTCACTGATGCGATCCTCAACCGCGGGCGCGTGTTGTCCTGCCGACCCCATATCGATGGAATTGGGGGCACAATTGCGACTGCTGAAACTGGCTCCAGGACGATTTCCCCAACGAAATCGGCGCGGCGGGAGATATTGGAGTCAATCTAAGCCAGTCACCCCATTCCTCCGATTCCGCATATTCGACCGCTACAGCTGAATTCCCACATTACTCTGCCGTGACAGATACCGGACGGTTGATTTCCTTGTGCTACTTTTCGGCTGGACCATCCCAAAATGGAACATGGGGCCAGAAAACACAGCAGGTGCACTCCACCGGACCGTCCCAAACAATTCACACATCCTCGAGCCATACATGGTCGCCCGATCTCAAACAGCCTTGGAATCCGAGAGCCGGCTGGTCAGCGCAGCAGCCTTTTCGTTTGGGCTGTTGTATTCCCTGGTATCTCTTCCCCCGTGGATTCCCGCGTTTCTGACAAGTGAAGAGTTCCGCGATCCATCCTGGCGCTACGTGCTGAATCAGTCATTTGTGGACCGACTCAGGTATGGAACCGAAGTCATCTTCACGTACGGACCGTATGGATTCCTAACGACACGGATCAGGGCAATCGCATGTTCAGACGTCTTGAAAAGCAGCCAAAATGCCTTTGAGC
>JAPYTO010000230.1:0-4418 GCA_029941865.1 Fuerstiella sp.
GCAAGGGGAGCAAGGGGCGAATCGAAGGGAAAGCAACTCGTTTTGTTTGAGGCAGACCGCAAAAAAACGATGAGCTGTGACCTGTGGTGTTTCCATCGCAGGATTACAAAGCTGCAGATGAACAGTATTCCTTCTGAACCATTCCAACCACGGCAGACTGTCTGGCTGTGCCGGTGTTTCGATGATTCTTTTTCTAGTCGTCCTGATGGACAGACACTGACCACGCCAATGGTCAGTGCCACCCAACGTCAATCACTCGGAAATATCGAAATCAAATTTATTGTCCTGCCCGGCAACGATTTCAACCTTGAGCGGAGGATCCGTTGAATCGCGGTATTTGTTGTCCCACGGTCCGCGCGGCGGTTCTATTTCCATTCCTTCCTCGTCCTCGGGGATCTCCTGTCCAGGAGGCCAGCCTTCGGTAACAGTCACGAAATGAGAACCGACCGCAACGCCGTCCGCGTTCGAAAAGCGGACTTCGGCATCCGTCACGGCCAACGCGGTTCTCCCGCCATCAACCTTCTGGGGAAAAAATATCACATTTGCGTATTGCACTGGCTCGCCGTTGTAGATCAGGACGCCTGAGACTGGCGCCGTTGGCGGTCCTCCGGAATTGTCAGAACACCCCACCCCACAGACGCTAAAAACCACGGTAATCGCGATGGTTCGATACACAGCAACTCCTCCTACGTCAAAAGTACGTTGAATGGGCCGGTTGGTCCTCGCCACTGACAGTACCCACGATCGTCAAGCGGCTGCGTCACCCACTGCATAGTCGATCTGCGGTGCGAATTCACTCGCCGAGCAGACTTGGCGAAACTTGATAGGACCGCACGAGGGACACTCCTCGTGCGGTCACGGCGGGCACGGTTAGAACTCGCCAACGACCTCCCCCCCCTGGATCGTTGCGAGATTGCGATACACCTCAAGGCTGATGTTTTCAGAGATGTAACGAACAGACCCGTCGGCCAATGTGAACTGAGCTCCCCCAACGTGCAGGCTGCTGAATCCCTGGTTGTTCCGCCAATCCTTCCAGCAGGCTTTCCACCCCTGAACGAGCGTCGTTCCCACACCTGCTGGACACTCAGCAGGCCGATTGATCGGAAATGCGGCCGTTGCGAGAACGCCGTTGAACCAGGCCCACGCGGACAAACCGTTTTGATTAAATGATGACTCGCCGAACGCCAGGGTGTTGCTGGTTCCGTCCGTGATATCTCTTATCCTGGTGGGAATCCCTTCGCCATCGTTTCCTCGCCCGAGGAACCCCGTCGGACACCTGAACGGGTATTGGCTCCGCTGGCGCCCCGTCAGCGTCGCATAGGGTTCGCAGAATCGACTGTCACCCCACGTCCCACTGGTTACCTGGATATTACCATAGCTCCAGTTTGCACCGAGGATCCCTTTGTAGTTTGTAAGTCCCAGCTGCCAGTTTCTACGAGAGGGCGGGGTGAAATTGATGACCCGCGATCCTGGAGACGTTCCGCCATTCGCAGGGGAAGCATCCGACGGGCATTGCAGATACGTCAGTGGCCGACCAAACACCCACAGGTTGCTTCCCTCATTTGGATTCGAAGGATTCGGTCCGGTCCGCGGATCGTTCTGTGCACCATTCGGGCCACCGATCCAGCTATAGTTATGATCCCACGTATTGTAGAGGTTCGCCTGTTCCACCATTGGCAGAGTGTTGAAAACCCAGCTCGTCTGGGTTAGCGGAGACCCCAACGCCCTGTTGTTAATCCGGTATTGGATTGGAAACGAGCGATGCACATCGTGATAGTTGTGCTGTGCCAGTCCAATTTGTTTGAGATTGTTTTTGCATTGCGTGCGGCGTGCTGCCTCGCGCGCCTGCTGCACCGCCGGCAGCAGTAGAGCGATGAGAATTGCGATAATCGCAATCACCACCAGTAATTCAATCAGAGTAAATGCGCGGACACGTGACTTCGACTTTCGGAAAGACATCAGGGTCTCCTTCAAACGCGGAACGATGGAGGAATTTTCAATGATCAATCAATAGTCCAGTTCATCATGGATTCCGGTTCAAGGAATCCTTGTGCCGTAAACACGGCACAATGAGATCGTGACCAGCATTGTCTCCTTCCCACGTGTTGTTACCGAACGATTGCCCAGCCAAAGGCTGACAGCTGTAAACACAACGACCCGACTCACAGGTAGGTCCCGGTGAAGTTTTGCAAAAAAACACACTTCCGACGCTAGTCACATTCGATTCAATTGCCAAATGATTCTCAAAAATAACCGCTAAGGGCGCCCGCAAGACATCGAGAACTTCACGCAGAGATTCAAGTGGGGTAAGATTTCAGCTTGCCGTTGGATGCCGATTCATTCTCATCGCCAGCAGAAAACCAACGCATCCAGTGGATTTGCGACATTAATAGGGCAGACCACGAACAATGTGGCGCGTCGGGGCACATGGTGGTGGTCCAGGGAACGAGCCTGGCTAACCCCCGGCGCGAATGCGGAGTACCGGTGTGATGAAGTGGACCAGACCGAAGAAACGCAGACCAGCTGCTTCGGATCCGCAGCACGCCAACGGGAGGACGCTTCCAATCGTGCCGGTGTGTATTGCGTTGCTGCTTGCTGCGTTTGCCGCGTGGTCATTTTTCGCTGAACGAAACCCGTCCGCTGTTGAGCCACTATCTGAAACCGGCCTGCCCGATACCAATTCGAATTCGATGAATCCCACCGATCGTGTTTCGCAACTGGTTCACCAGCGAAATCGATTGGACGAGACCGTGTGGCGGGACGAAGTGCTGGCGCAGCGCTATGAGGACTATTTCGTTGAACTGTGGGATAGTCTGCGTTCCGCGCGAGACCAGATTGAGGTGCTGGCCGACCAGTCGTTTGAACGCATTCGGTGGGGCGCGCCACAGGAAGTGAGCCGGCACGACTGGCAGATTGTCGTTACCGGCTGCGACGGTCACGAGCAACAGATGGACAGCGTTCAGTTTGCGCAACTGCTCCACAGATTCGCCAACGAAGGGTTTCGCATCGTGCAGACTGAATGGCATCATTCGCGCTTCGCAACGGACGCGCCCGGTGAAGCGTGATCCACGGTGTCAATTCACATTGACGTGGTGAATGAGAGCCTGCAGAGCCGTTTCACAATCGCGGGAGATATTCTGGTTCAGTGGGCAAATCAGTCGGACGCCGACAGCGCTCCACGGCCAGGGTCGATTGATGCCCGCGGCATTCGCATCACGCAGCGCCGCGGGCCAGTGGGCTTTGAAGAAGTCCGCAAAATCGGTCCTCGTGAAATCGGCGTGCCTCTCAATATTCCTTCCATCATCATCTACGACCTGGACGGCGACGGATTGTCGGAACTGCTGATTCCGCCAGCCAACCTGCTGTACCACAATCGCGGCGACTGGAATTTTGATCGGCTACCACTGATGACGTATCCGTCGTCTGAGCAAATCACCGCCAGCCTTGCCGCTGACTTCAACGGAGACGGCCGCGTGGACTTGTTGTGTGGGTCGGCGGGCCTTCCGCAGCTCTATCTGGCGGACGACGAGGGCCGATTTACAACACGCGGCATCGTTGTGGAAGCAATCGGACAGAAGCTGGATTTTCCCAGTGTACTCACCGCAGGTGATGTTGATGCCGATGGTGACTTGGACGTCTGGCTGGCCCAGTACAAACCGGCCTATCACTTCGGCCAGATGCCGACGCCGTACTACGATGCCAATGACGGGTTCCCGTCGTTTCTGTTGCTGAACGATGGCAAAGGCCGGTTTTCGGAGGCGACTGTCGCTGGCGGACTGGCTGCAAAACGCCATCGTCGAACTTACAGCGCTTCGTTCGTGGATCTCGACGAAGACGGTGATCTGGATCTTGCCGTGGCCAGCGACTATGCGGGCCTGGACCTTTACCTGAATGACGGAAAGGGAAAGTTCAAAGACGTGACCGACAGCTTTAACGACACGCGACACTGTTTTGGTATGTCGTTGACGTTTGCGGATTTCAATCGAGACGAACGGATGGACCTGTACATGACCGGCATGGCCTCCACGACCGCACGGCGTCTGGAGCGACTGGGTCTGGGCCGTGATGAATTCGCGGAACATCAGCAAAAGCGAAGTCTGATGGGCTACGGAAATCGCATGTATCTGGGGCACCCTGACAGTCTGCGGCAGGCTCCGTTCAATGATCAGGTGGCGCGGACGGGGTGGTCGTGGGGATCGACATCGTTTGATTTCGACAACGATGCCGATGTCGATATTTACGTGGCCAACGGACATCGCAGCAGCCAGACCGCAAAAGACTATTGCACCCGGTTCTGGTGCCACGACATCTACACGGGCAGTTCGCAGAATGACCCGGAGCTTGTCCCGTTTTTTTGGCACATCTTTGCAACCGAAGTCATGCCCATGTCGTGGAACGGATTTGAGCACAATTGCCTG
>JAPYTO010000230.1:4518-10526 GCA_029941865.1 Fuerstiella sp.
CTTTGCAACCGAAGTCATGCCCATGTCGTGGAACGGATTTGAGCACAATTGCCTGTTGATGAATCTGTCCGGAACGGGGTTTATGAAAGTCGGCTTTCTGATGGGAGTCGCTTTCGAATTCGATTCCCGAAACGTCATCAGCGATGATCTGGACGGTGACGGCCGGCGAGACCTGCTGGTCGTTGGTAAAGCCGCCAACGAAGCACAGGGATCCATTTACCTTCTGCGAAACGTGTGGTCCTCAGACAATCACTGGATCGGTGTGCAGCTGCGCGAACGCGGACTGGGGCGTTCGCCACTGGGAGCTCGCGTGCGCATCGACTACGAAGGTGGCCCACAAATCACATCGATGGTGGCCGGAGATTCGCTGTCCAGCCAGCATTCAACAACCGCCCACTTCGGTCTGGGGGACGTCGACACGGTGAAACGCATCGATGTCCTGTGGGCGGACGGCAGCCGGAGCCAGATCGACCACCCCGCGGTTGACCAGTATCACCAGGTCGCCAGGTAAGGCGAGCAACTATTGATAAGTCCCCTCCCATTGAGAGTATTGTACGTCATGGAATCCAGCGACATCCAGGCGTGCTGTGTGTCACTGGCTGCTGCTTACTGCAACATCATGACGAACCGACAATATCTGCGCGCAGAGCCGATGCTACGCGATGACGTCCTCGACCACGTGCCCATGTACGTCAGTCAGACGGTGATCGCGGCCCTGATAGCGGAAGCTGAGTTTTTCGTGATCGAAGCCCAGCAGTTGCATAATAGTAGCCTGCAGGTCGTGGACATGAACTTTGTTTTCCACGACGCCAAATCCGAGTTCATCGGTCTGGCCGTAGTTGTAGCCGCCCTTGACTCCGCCGCCGGCCATCCACATTGTGAAACAGTCCGGATAGTGGTCCCGACCCAGGACCTTACCCTTTGACGTACGACCTTCGCGAAACGGTGTACGACCAAATTCTCCGCCGCACACTATTAATGTGTCCTTGAGCAGGCCGCGTTGTTTGAGATCCTTAATCAGGGCGGCGATTGGTTTATCAGTCGCTGCCCATTTGTTGGTAAGTCCGGACCCCAGACCGTTTGCTTCGCCGGTTCCATGGAAGTCCCAGCCCCAGTCGAACAATTGCACAAATCGCACGCCCTGTTCGACCAGTCGTCGAGCCAACAGGCAGTTGTTGGCGAAGCTGGCCTGGCCGGGTTTCGCTCCGTAGGCTTCCTGAGTCTGTTTCGTTTCCTTCGTAATATCCATGACTTCAGGCACTGAGGCCTGCATCCGGTACGCCAGTTCATACTGAGCAATACGCGTGAGCGTTTCCGGATGCCCAAGGTCCTTTGCCTGCAGTTCGTTCAGTTGTTTCAGGGCATCCAGCGACCTGCGGCGGAGGTTACGGTCCATGCCCTTCGGGTTGGACGCATACAAAACCGGATCGCCCTTCGAACGGCATTGAACACCCTGGAAGACGGACGGCAAAAAGCCGCTGCCGAAAGAATTGGCTCCGCCGTTGGGCTGCACACCACTGCTGATCAGCACTACGAATCCGGGCAAATCCTGGTTTTCTGTGCCCAGGCCGTAGGTCGCCCACGCGCCCATGGATGGTCGTCCTGACCGAGGAGAACCGGTGTACATCAGCAACTCGGCCGGAGCATGATTAAACTGATCCGTGTTCATCGAGTGGATAAAGCACATTTTGTCCACGACGTCTGCGTCGTGGAAGTTGGGCACCGCGTCGGAAAGCCACGTTCCGCCTTCACCATATTGAGCGAACTTACGTGGCGTCCCCATCAACTTCGGCACGCCGGAGGTGAAGGCAAATGTGCGACCTTCAAGAAACTCCTGCGGACAATCTTCGCCATCGCGCTTCACCAGCTCAGGTTTGTGGTCGTAGATGTCCAGATTCGGTGGCGACCCCGTCAGATGCAGATAGATAACCCGTTTCGCCTTCGGTGCGAAATGTGGCTGCCTCTCGGCCAGCGGCTGCATTGCCTTAAAGGAAATATCCGCAGAGGCTGATCCGCCGGAAAGTGTCGACAGCGCCATCGCTCCCAGGCCGACCCCCGAAGTGGACAGGAAATGACGACGTGTGCGGTGTTGCAGTTGTGCGAGGTAGGGATTCATGGCTTGGGCATCACCTCTTCAGGAACATTTCATCCAGGTTCAACAGGACATTGCAAACAACGGTCATGGCGGCGGCATCAAGTGGGTCGATGCCTTCCGGCAGATCGCCGATGGGATCCGTCGCCAGCTTCATGGCTTCTTCAGCACGATCCTTCAGACCGTTTTTGGAATCATCAAACAGGGCGGCCAATGCGGCAACTTCGATACTGGTTGGCGGGCGCAGGACGCAGCGGCGGAACGCCAGAGTGAGTCGTTTTTCCAGGGGACCATCGTGCTGCAACGCAATTCTTGCGAGTGCCTGGGCGGCCTCCACGTATACCGGATCATTCAACGTCACCAGCGACTGCAGCGGGGTGTTCGTGCGGTTGCGTCGAACAGTGCAGACTTCTCGGTTGGGGGCGTCAAACGTTGCCATTGACGGATACGGATTGCTGCGTCGCCAGTTGGTATAGAGACCGCGGCGGTAGCGATCTTCGCCTTCGCTGGTTTTCCAGTCGGTGGAGCTGCCAAAAGCTGCAGTCAGCCCCATACTCGGCTGCGGCGGCTGGACCGGGGGACCGTACATTTTTTCGCTCAGCAGCCCGGCCGCGAACAATGCCTGATCGCGGACCATCTCAGCACTCAATCGTACCCGCGCTCCGCGAGCGAACCACAGGTTGTCCGCGTCTGCAGAAAGGGCCTGTGGCGTAACTTTCGTGGACTGCCGGTACGTTGCCGACGTGACCAGCGTGCGAATCAAATCCTTGGTGTTCCAGTCGTTCTGAATCAGTTCGGTGGCCAGCCAGTCAAGTAATTCCGGGTGCGTCGGCGGCTCTCCCTGCGAACCAAATTCTTCGCTGGTCACCACGATACCTCGCCCAAAGATGGTCTCCCAGAAGCGGTTCGCCAGGACGCGCGCGGTCAGCGGATTGTCTTCGGCCATCAGCCACTCAGCCAATGCCAGGCGGTCAATAGGTCTGCCTTCGGGAGCAGAAATGAAAACGGCTGGCAGGCCGACCTCCATTAACGGGCCTTTGTCCAGGTAATTGCCCCGAAACTGCAGATGAGTCTCGCGGCGTTTACCAGCCATTTCTCGTAGAACAGGCACCGACGTGGCGGGCTTCATGGCCGCCAACTGCTTCCGAGAGGATGCCAGTTTCACTCGCTGTGTTTTGAGTTCAGCAGCAATGTTGTCTCGGAAGTACGCGGCCAATTCGGCAGTGGCGTCTTCGCTGCGTTCAGCAGCAGGTGAATCAAGCATTGCCAGCAGCGTCTGCGAAAGGCGCGATCGCTGAATGGCAATGTCGTCGCTGGTCGTGCTGAGGCGAAAATGACCGAGCAGGTGGTTCTTATGAGGCGAGTTCTGTTCGATCGTGATTCGCAGCGTTGCAGGCACGTCCATGACAACTGGTCGGTTGGGAATGAGCAGCAACTGGTGCGCAGTCGTCGTGGCTCCGCCAATGGCCCAACCGTCGTCGTTGCCTGTTTTTCCCGTCAGCACGTCGGTCGGCTCAAAGTTCGGTTGATGGAAGTCGGCAAAGGCCGTGCGAAACGTGATGTCCCGCACATTGCTGGGAGAATATTCCGCCGATGGGTTTGGCGATTCTTTGATCATCTGCTGCCAGACAACCTCGCGGTCACCATCCAGCAGCGTGACCGTGAAATTATTCAGTCGAGTGTGCAGCGCGTTGTCGGTGCGATTCCAAATGGCAATCCGTTCAACGGACTGCACATCACCGAGATCGACTTCCCACCACGGGTCGTCAACCGTGGCAGTGTGGGTGACGGATTTCTTCTGGTAGTCACCGTCAGTCTTCCCATCAATGGCGAATTCCGGCGGGCCTGCGGAAGCTGTGGAATGCTGAGTCGCTTTTCCTTTTGTGGCGATGTTGTTGCCGGCATTGAAAACCTGAACTTCCGCCAGCGACAGAATCTGATTCTTTCCGTTGTTCGTAATGCGAACAAATCTTGCCGTCGGCGCGACATCGCCGGCGGGAATGATCTGAGCCTTGATGCCGGTGATCACAAAATTGCCACCGCCGTGACCTGTGCCTTTCGCTGGCAGCGATTCGTAAGGCAAGGTCTCGACACGCAGTGCCGCGATGGGCTGAGAAGCCGAATTCTCCTGAGCGACCTGCAACAGCGGTACGTCGACAGTATACGTATCCGTTGCGGCTGCGGTTTCGATCAGAACAGCCCCGTCGTCGAGAATCTTTGCTGGCTGTTTACTTTTTCGAAGAACGCTGGCCGGTTGCAGGGCCGTCCACGCAGGAGTAGCCTGCAGACGTGCCTCCCACTTCTGTTGTGCGGCGGTCAGTTCCGGCGTCGGCGTGCTGATGACCTTGGTCAGGTCCGCAATCTGGTGTTCCAGATCGCTTTTCTGCTGCTTTTGTTCGTCTGTGTAGATTTGAACCAACGGTGATTCGTCCCGACGATCGGCGTCCTGTGTGTTGTTCAGGATTGCGAAGAAACGAAAATATTCATCCTGCGTAATTGGGTCGTACTTGTGAGTATGACACTGGGCACACGCCATCGTCGTTCCCATCCACACGGCCGCTGTTGTATTGACTCGGTCAACAACCGCAACGTTGCGAAATTCCTCGTCCTGCGTTCCGCCTTCGTTGTTGGTCAGAGTATTCCGGTGGAATGCGGTGGCGATCAGCTGACTTTCTGATGGGTTTGTCAACAGATCACCGGCCATTTGTTCGATCGTGAATTGATCGAACGGCATGTTGTTGTTGAAGGCTTTGATCACCCAGTCGCGATAGGCCCAGATTGTTCGCGGCGGGTCGTCAGCGTAGCCGGCACTGTCGGCGTAGCGAGCCAGGTCCAGCCACTTGCGGGCCCAGTGTTCACCAAACGAAGGACGCTGCAGCAGATCGTCGACGAGCTTCTCATAGGCATGCCGATCTTTACTTGCGACAAAGATGTCGACTTCTTCGATTGTCGGCGGCAATCCGGTCAGATCAAGAAACACTCGACGAACGATCGCATAGCGGTCGGCTTCCGGCGACGGCTGCAATGCATGATCCAGCATGCGTCGCAATGTGAAGTTGTCGACGGCATTCTTCGGCCAGTCTGCATACTCCGTCGGCGGTGGCGGAAGTTCCCGGCGCACCGGCTTCGCGTAGGCCCAGTGTTGCGCGTACTTTGCTCCCTGTTCAATCCACTTCCGCAACGTTTCGATTTCCACATCTGTCAGTCGAGCCCCATGATCTGCTGGCGGCATCCTCAGGTCTTCGTCGTCTGTCGTAATGCGAACGATCAAGTCACTGAGTGCAGGATTCCCGGGAACAATGGCGGTGTTGCCCGATTCCAGCGGCGAGGTTGCAACATCCGACATGTCCAGTCGCAGGCCGGACTGCAGGGCATCCGGGTCGGGCCCATGGCACAACAGGCATTTGTTGGAGAGAATTGGTCGAACGTCGTTGTTGAAGTCCACGTCGTCAGCAAATCCACTGGAAGTGGCCGCGGACAGGACGAACATCAGAAGCTGGAAAATGCGTAGCATTGGTGGTGGCAGGAACGAAGGCGGGGGATCAGGCGGATGCCTCAGCATATCAAAACCCGCACACATATTCACCAGCCGAAATGAGACACAGCGTCGTTTACGAGGGATTACGCTGTGAATTGGCCAGGCTCAGTAAGCTGCCCGGCAACAGAATGCGTTGGCGAGTCTACCGCGTGCCCATGTATTCTTCGGGCACAAAAGAGTATCCGGTGCGGAGACTCTGTACGATGATTTCGATCCAGGCGGCGGCCGCATGTGTGACGTCTTCGTCGGTCATCAGATGAACCTGTTGTTCATACTGTTCCAGACAGGGCTCGCTGGCCGTGGCGTCGCGGAATGACCGGCAGATGCGATGCAGACGCTGCAGCACCCAAAGCTGGTGCTGATGTTGTGTTGGAGTGT
>JAPYTO010000231.1 GCA_029941865.1 Fuerstiella sp.
TCCCTCTATCCAACCGCTACCTGAATCCCTACTGCGCATCGCCGATCACACCCAGTGACAGCACGTCGTGGTAGTCGTTCATGATCCGCTCTCCTTTCACACATGGGTGGTGTTTTGTTCACCGTCAGAAATTCTCATGCGGCCGTTCGCGCAGGCCGCTCCATATGACAGGGCCGAATCCGCGCCGCGACGGGGCGCGATATTCCTGACTTTTTGTCAGACTCTGACGAAGACAGCACGCTCGAGCACTGATCTTTAGGCAGATTCGGACCCGCGGATAGCGTCAGTCAGTAAACGTAGGGTGCGTGCTTGCATGGCTTGGAAGTCGATCGCATTCCTGTCGACTATTGCGCACACCCGAATCAATTCCGAACAGCGTGCGTCAATTCTGTAAAGAGCGCGCCCTGAATTCGTTTGTCTGCTGCCTTGCTCTTCAGCGACAGCATTGTCGTCACAATTCGGCCTGCTCGGCAGTGCATCGATTTCCGTTGACAGGCGGAAGTCACACCGTTGAACCATAAACGTGCCCCGCGACCAAATCGTCGCTCACACGTCCGGTTCTCGCATTTCTGTCATTGCAGCCTGAGTGTCTGCACTGGATCTTCACGGCGTTACCAAACCACGGACAGAGAGACATAGTTTTCGATGGGATACCACCCGACTGAAGATCCAAAGGCATCGATGAACCTGGGATATTCTCCAGATCGTCTTGATCACGTGCAGCTGGCCACGAAGATACTGCAGGCGAATCCCGTCCTGTATTCCAAAATCAGTGCCGCCTGCGACATTAAAGAATCGGAAGTGCCGCGATCGCTGACAGAGGTCATTCTCTTTCTCAACCTGATCGCATTTTCCAAATCGATTCTGACGCCCAGCCCGTTCGTCGATTACGTCTGGCACGAATTCATCCTGTGCACCCGGGCCTACTGGAATTTCTGCGAGGCGACTTTTGGACACATGATCCATCACCATCCGGGCGGGACCAAAGAAACAAATCGTAAGCAATATCAACGGACACTCGACCTGTACCGCCAGTACTTCGGCCCACCGGATCCGTGCTTCTGGAACTGCCCGGCGCCGACTGCGACCGCCGATTGCGGTGGATGTGAAGCAGACAACAGCGGTTTTCGCTGACCGGTGCCTGCGAATGACGCGTTCCGGCAGAGAAGGTGGCTTGCCCACGGGGCCAGAATGCTTCACGACGAACAGTAAGCCGCTCAATTCGTAAACAACAAATCCGTCACCCTCAGCAGGAGAAATGGCTATGTATTTCCACGGCACACTATCAATCGATCCTTCACAGATGACCGACATCGAACTGGTGAAACCGACCAAAGCGTTTGGAAAGATGCTCCACTACATGACGTTGGGACTGTCATCCGGAGAAGAGGAACGTGAGACGTTTACTGCGGTCGGGATTCTGCAACAGTTCAACCGCGCCTTCCGATCGCTTGGAATCACAAATGTGCTTCGGCTTGCCAGGGATGACGAGGACTATTACCTGGACCAGGAAGGGCGGGAAGACGATCTGAAGCAGGCGATGGCAGCATTTCACCAACACGATTCCAGCACGGGCCAGCAAGCCTTCAACACTCTCAGACTTGTGCTGGAACATGAAGACGAATCGCTCAAATATCTTCTTCAGATCGAAGTTCAGCGAACTCACAAGGTCGGCGAGCATCCGATTCTGGTCACCCTGAATGGTCTCATGAAAGACATGTGCGTTGACTCGGAACAGGATGATGCGGCGGTGCGATATCTGCTCAGCCCTCATTTCGAATCTCAACAAGCGTATGACTCCTGCACCGATGGGCATAAGGCCCACTTCGATTCCTTCCTGAATCAGATTGAACAGGCGATTTGTGAGCACATAGGCGTTGATCGTGTCAGCAGGTCGTCTGAAAGTCACCTCATTCGTCCCAGCAAGCCGGTGAAGAGACGGGACCAGTGGCAAAGATCGGATGGCTATGACCCCGTGTATTATGGCTACTACGAGCACGACGACTACTTTTATTATTCATGGATGTGGTCCGACATGTGCCATCAGAACAACATTCACTGCCATGACTGTTTTGTCGTGGACGACCAGGGCCAGACCGTCTTTGAGGTCGGCGAAGAGGGGTTTGAGGCCGGAGAAACAGACGCGCTAAATCCTGAAGCGCCCATGGAATTGCCGGCAGGTGTCGATGTTCACTCGAACAACGCATTCTCCGAGACGCTTGGGGCAACGGTGCCAAGTGCCGATGTCGGAACCGACACGTCCTCGGGATGGCTGGATTCATTCTCATTCTCATTCTCGTTGTGCGGTGGTGGTGGCGACGGAGGCGGCGACGGAGGTGGTGGGTGTGGCGGCGGATGCGGCGGAGGATGTGGGGGAGGGTAAGGCGGCGACCGCTGTCCTGACATGTTGCTGGTGATTCGTCAACAAGCGGTTGCCGGGGCAGAGTCGGTCCCGCAAAGAATTTGCTCCAGGGAGAGATGATGCAGACCGTACTGACTTTTTCCGTGCTTGCCTTTGTCACCACGGTGTTCGCCGGACCGAGTGGATTCGGTGCCGACGAAGGTGCGGCAGCGCCGTTGCTGGTGGGCGTCAAATCCGCCCCGCCGTTCGTAATTGTGGACGAATCATCGGGCAACCTGTCGGGGTTCTCAATTGACCTCGTCCGGTTAATCGCGGCCCAGATGGAACCTCCGCGAAAAGTGACGTTTCAGATCCACCAGAATCTTGAGGAGCATCTCAACGCCGTTCGCAGCGGGCAGGTCGATCTCGGCATCGCGGCCACTTCCTTCAGCAGCGAACGGCAGCGAACTCTGGACTTTTCTGTTGCGTTTTACCAAAGCGGTCTGGACATCGCCGTGCGACCGGAAGGCAGTGGCATAATGCTGTGGGACATCCTGTCATCATCGGAACTCGTCCGCGCGTTTCTCTGGTTGGCAGTCTTTCTGTTGGTCTGCGTCCATGTGATCTGGTTGACCGAGAAAGGGACGAGCGAAACGTTCGATGATCGCTGGCTGCCTGGACTCGGGCAAGCCGCCTGGTGGACGATCGTGACGATGACAACAGTGGGCTATGGAGATTTCGTTCCGCGTAAGCCGTTGAGTCGTGTTTTCGGTGTGGCGGTCATCATGGCCGGCATCATTCTATTCGGAGTGGTTGTGGGGGTTTTCTCCTCGGCCCTGACGCTGCAGAACCTCGCCTCTGACATACAACGGCCGAGCGATCTACGCGGCAGGCCCGTCACGGTCGTCCGCGACACCGTCGCCGAACGTGTCATGACCCACAGAGGCGCTGATGTCATTCGTGTTGACAGCCTTGAAGAGGCCCTGGCAGCTGTTGAGTCGGGAGAAGCTGACGCGGCCGTTCACGACTTTCCCCAGCTCCGCCACACCCTTTCCCGGCATTCTCGTGCCCTGGTGCAGGTGGGTAGACTCTTCTCGATTCAGGGCTACGGCATTACCTATCCTGTTGGCAGCAATCTTCGCAAGAGAGTCAACGTGGCGCTTCTCGAACTCACGGAGGGTGCCCCCTCTGAATACACTCAGCTCAGCGAGCGTTGGTTTGGTATCCAGTAACTTCATGAAGAACAGGGCATCTTGTGCAAGTTGTGCAATCACTTCAACGCGCCGCGTTCTGTAGCGACCGAACAAAATCGCCGATCCGACTGATCGCTTCACGGGATTCCGGCAGGCCCCGAATCTGGAACACATGGACCATGCCTGGCCAGACTTCCAACTGCACGAGAATCCCGTCGGATCGAGCTTTCTTTGCCACTCGGATGCTGTCATCCCGCAGCATTTCATGCTCGCCAACCTGAATCAGCAGCGGTGGAATGCCTTGATAATCGCCAAACACGGGCGAAGCGAGCGGGTTGCGGGGATCTGTCTCCCCGAGATATCGCTCACGGAACTCGGGCATCGTTGCTGCACTGATGATGGGGTCATGGACGGACTTCAGCGCTTGGCTGGCCAGTGTGAAATCCGTGCCCGGTGAGATGGCGATACCTCCGGCAGGGAGCGGTCGTTTGCGGTCTCGCAGCGCCAACAGCGTTGCCAGCGTCAAGTTGCCGCCCGCGGAATCCCCCGCGATAAACGTTGCCTTCGCAGGTCCTGCACCGTCCGGCCCATTCGCGACCAGCCAGTCGTGAGCGGCAACGCAATCATTGAGCCCGGCGGGAAACGGGTATTCCGGAGCCAGACGGTAGTCGGGCAGAAGCACGGCACACTTCGCCGCCAACGAGATGTCGGCCGCCAGCGGAAGATAGTTGCCTCCCGATCCCGAGACCCAGCCACCGCCATGAAGATACAGCAGCCGAACATCAGGATCCGCGCCGGGAGCAAGAACCCATTCGCAGGGTACGTCTCCGACTTTCACTTTCAGCAGCCTGACGCCGGGGACCGTCGGTTCATGTCGTGTGCCCATGCCCGCTCGCAGCCCCTTCAGATCGAAGTTGTGCGTTCCGAACGGAGTTCCCCGGCGAAGTCTCTCCAAATAGTCGGCGCCTTCCTGCGATACGTCCCGCTGCCAGACATCTCGAGCAGCGATCCGGCGTCTCGGTTCGAGTAGTTCGATCAGAGGGATCTTCTCGAAGATCAGATGCGACTGGCTGCCTTCGTAGACGATTCCAACGTGATCGTCATCGACACGGGTCAGGCTTGGATAACCCGCCCCCCGGCCTTCGTCCAGCAACAGGTGATGTGAATCCGGCCAGGTATTTCCGTCGTCAAAGCTGACTTGAATCGTGTGGTGCGTGCGGCCTTTCTGCGTGTGTGGATTCGCGAACAACAACACATGCTTCTGCTCATCCCCGCGCTGGTAGTCCAGCCGCAACAGACTGCCGTTGCAATTCGGTTCTATCAGCGTGTTACGACTGGTTACGTGAGGTTTCCACGTCTCGCCGAGATCGTTGGTGACGACCACCGCCCGAAATCGTTCGTGATCATTGCGGATATTCAGCATGATCGACCCATCGCCCAGCAAGGCTGCCTGGCATTCGTTGCCGCCGCTGTAGCCAGGCTTGCCGACGGTCCACGTGGCTCCGTGATCACGGCTGATCATCAACGTGGCGAACGTTTCCAAAGGCTTTCGGCCCGTGCGTCCTTCCACCGGCATGACCAGCGTTCCATCCGGCATGTTGAAACCCGACTGTGGCGACGGGGCCAGCAGCCACCACGACTGCTGCTTCAGTTTGCGAGTCATATTCTCGGGACTGGACCAGGTCAGGCCGTCGTCTTTGGAACGCACCAGCATCAACTGGGCGCTTTTGCCGATCTCGAAGCCTGGTTCGGAACCGTCATCCACCCATTGATGCTTACCCGGTTTGCCGTTCATCCACAGAGCGAAGCAGAAGATTTCGCCCGTCTGCCGATCGACGATAATGCCTGGATCGCTGCAGCCATTTTGTTCCTGCGGCAGTCCGCCATATTCGCCCATGTCCATGATGACCTGCATCGGCTGCCAGGTCTGACCGGCGTCCGTGCTGCGACTGAGCCCGATATCGATATCTTCCTGCAGATCGCGGCCTGTTCGGCGGCGCATGTCGTACACCACCAGCAAAGTTCCTTTCGCCGACGTCGTCAAAGCCGGAATGCGATAGGTGTGAACATTGTCGTCATTGTGTTTTCGCAACGCGTTTCCGATGCGATGTCGCACCGTCGACGAACTGTCGCGGGGCACAACCTTTCCGGCGGTCGTTTCAATCGAAGGACATGCAGCGGCAATCCCATGGTGCAGGGCGGCCGTGGTTTTCAAGCGGCACGACAGCCAGAACACGTTTTTGCCGGCGCGAAGCGGTCGATCAAGTCGAAACGTGATTTCTGCCGCCGGCAGCGCCGATTCGCCCACACGAGTGGTCGGCGAAAACGCTTCTGTGTCGCCGGTGTCGTAGAGTGTCAGCGATTCGAGATCGCCCATGTCGTCGGTGCCGTCGAGTTTGAATACCAGCGAACTCGCGTGCGCTTCAACGCCTCCATCAACCTCAACGACAACACGCAGCAACGGACCGTGTTCGTTGCGAATCAGTACGGGATGTATGGGACGGGCGACGGTGGCCCTCAGGCCCTCGGCGGCTTCCTGGCCGCACACCGTGTCGGCACAGATCAGCGGTGCAAGCACCAGGCACGCCATCAGCAGAATTGAGCTGTTGGGGCGCCTGCGCGCGGCGTGAATTGTGAGGAGATTGTGGAATCCTGCTCTTACAGAAGTCATCATGATGTCACTCACCTTGCGTACCATCGGTTGTTTCGGATGGTTTGGTGTATCAGATGGCAGCCGGTAAGACCACAAAGCGTGGAGAACGCATGGGAAGACACGTACCGTGATGTGTGAAGGCGACTCACAGCAGCGTTTGGTCTGCGCGCAAAAAAAGGTCGTCACGAAACCCGCATTTCGTGACGACCGGACCCCACAACTGCCACTTTAGAATCTAAAGAGCAGCGAGGAACGACTCCACAAAAAAGGCTTTGTCCCGTCCGGACAGACCGCACCTGTGCCGGACGGGATAAATGTCGGTTCGGTCCCGCAAGGCCCAACCGACATCACCTTCGATTAGAAGCCCGAAGTCCCAAGGATCAGTTCTTCCTCCTCCTCATGAATGATGATTCTCGGAGTGACCATCAACATCACGCTTTCCGTTTCTCGGCCCACGCCGCTGTTCTTGAACAGTCGACTGACGTATGGAATCTTATTCAGAATCGGCACACCAGCCATATTACGACCTTCACGCAGACGCTTAATGCCTCCCAGAAGCACAGTTCCTCCATCCGGCACGCTGACCGTTGTCGACACACTAATCTGTTCCACGACAGGCTGCTGCACGGTCAAGGTTCCGCCAGCCGCACCACCTTGCTGGCCCTGTTGACCACCCTGCTGGCCACCCTGGCCACCCTGGCCACCCTGACCACCGCCGATGCCGCCGAAGCCGCCGCCAAACTGGCCGCCACCCTGGCCGCCACCCTGGCCACCCTGACCACCCTGCTGGCCGCCGATGGCACCGCCACCGGCACCACCACTGGCAAAGGAGAAGGTGAAGACGTCCACGATATTGTTAAACTGGGGTGCGAGAGACAATCGAACGAATCGTCGGTCTGCTGAGATCACAGCAACGACCGTCAGGTTAATACCTTCTGAGACGGGCTGGATGATTGGCTGGAAGCCGACCGAACCCGTACCGACGACCGGGATCAGCCCGATCACAAATGGTCGCGTGGTCGCGTCAGTAATGGTTGCCAACTGGCCGTTGAACAGAGTGACCTTCGGAGCAAACAGAATGTTCGCCCTTTCGTCCGCCTGTGCTGCCTGAATGAAGAAGAATGCTTCCAGGTCGCTCAGGATTGCCATCCCGACCTGAATTCCGGCATCCGGATTGTAGTTGCCGAAGTCCGGCACACCCAGTTCGAATGATCCCTGGCGGAACTGAATGTCGTAATCTTCAGTAAACGCATCGGGACTGGCCAGTCCCGCGACCGTACCGTTAAAGTCGTCTCGTGGTGCGTTAACTCGTTGGATCGTATCGAACATGCCAGCGGCAGCGCCTTGCTGTCCCTGCTGCCCCTGTTGCCCCTGTTGACCACCACCACCCTGCTGACCACCGCGAAGGTCTCCCTGTTGTCCGCCGCCGCCGCCGCCGGCCGCCGCACCACCAGGAAACTGCAGTTGGCGAGAACCAAACGCCGGCACGCCGGGAGGATCACCAAGATTGTCCTGAATGTTGAAGTCAAAGTCGACGCCGATACGCTCGAAGAATCGGTCCGTCACGCTGACGAAGCGAACTTCAACCGTTACCTGAAGGTCCTGTAGTTTTCGCAGTTGTCCAAGCAGATCGACGATCTGATCATGCACGGCCGGTGTCTGGCGAATCACCAGACTGAGCGTATTCTCGTTGCCCTCGGCACGTCCCGCACCGCCATCCAGATCCCACGTTCCTGGTTCCACAGTTGTTGTGATCAGGTCGATGAGACTTGAAAAATCGATACCGCGGTCATTGCTGCGACCCCCTGTGCCACCGCGACGTGGCATGCCGTTGCCACCGATGCCGACAGTCAGGTCGTCATTCACCTGGAACAATCCGCTGCCAGAGAAGGCGTCGGCACCCAGCATCGCAGGGTTATCAAATGTGCCTGGTGTTCTGTCCAGACTCACCGGCACGACAAGGTCGGCGACATTGTAGACGATGGCAGAGTACTTCGACTCTTTTTCCAGCCGATTGGTAATTTTCAGAACTTCGTTTTCGATGTCGTAAACAAGACCACCTGCCTGGTCAAGCAGAAGATTCAATGCACTCCGTAAAGTAATGCCGTCAACGTCGATACTGACCGCCTGATTCGGCAGCAACCCGTCTGTTTCGATGGCCCGGGTATCCAATGCGATGTTGATGCCATGAGTCGTGGCAATGTGACGAATAATGTCCGTCATAGGTACGTCGTGGAAGTGCAGTGAAATGACTTCCCCGAGACTCTTTTCGATCCTGAGTTCGCTCTCTGTACGAGTGCGATTATCGGCCCGTCCATATTTCGACCGACGCTTCTTGATTTCCTGCCAGCTTTTGCCCAGCTCGTATTCACCGCCAAACGGGATGGCAGACAATTCCACTTCGTTCATCACCTTAAGAAAACCATCCGCCTTGTCTTCTTTCAGCTGCTCATTGAAGGCAATCTGTCGAGTCAGTTTGGCCTTCTCGACCATGATCACTGCCTGAGGCAGATTGGGGTTCAGATCCCGAGCCTTCTTGGCGACGAGTTCCGCTTCCGCATACCGTCGCTGTCGCATCAGATCATTGAACTGTCCGGTCAGATCGGCGAACTCCTGCTCAATACGGATCTCATTGTCGATCTGAGCCTGGATCTGCTCCTTGACGTTACGATTGCGTGCCTCCATGGCAATAATCGGAGCGCGTTGTTCCATGTACGTGCGAATGTTCTGCTGAGCTCGCTGAACAATGCCAGCCAGGACCTTGACCGATTCATCCGGAAGGTCCGTCGCATCTACCGTCGCGAGCGTTCGATCCAGAATCTCCAGGGCCTCGACGGCATTCTGGTCCCTCAGCTTTTCTGCCCGAAAGACGGAGTTCAATACTTCGGTTCGCAGGCGTGTGATTCGAACGTCCAGTTGGTTTGTAGCACTTTCCAGGGGATCAGTTTCTGCAAGGGGATCCATGCCGGGAATCGTGATCGGAGGAATTGTTTGTTCCTGCGACTCCGGGTTCGAGGTTAAAGCCACGCCATCGTTCGCAGATACCTGTTGCAGAATCTGCTGCAGCGTTTGACGACGTCCCGCGTCCAGCTGTTCGGCATTGCTCCATGCCTGCATCAATGCTTCCCGCCCCTGGATGTGGTCGCCCTTCAGTAACAGAGCAATGCCCTGTTGCATGGATGCTTCCGCAGATGTGCCAGTTGGATGAATGACAGAGACTGACTCCGTCGGTGAAGCATTTTCAAACGTGGCAAATCCATTGTCACCCCCGAACGGATTAGCAGTCGGTTGCGACGTCACGTCGACAGGACCGCGTGTAGCAGGACCGCTGAAGCCTGAAGCCATAGCCCCGAAAGCCTGCTCGGCATTGAGCGGTGGAAAAGGCTGTTCACTGGCTGCCACGGAACCAAAGTCGGCCTGCCCACGAAAATCCTGTCCGGCCAAAGCCAGATCAACTTCCGCAAGAATCAGCGCTGGACGGTCGTCCAGCAGAGACCAGGTAATGTTCAGATTTCGAGCCTGTTCTGCTTTGTCGCGAGCTGCCGCAAGTCTGCCCTGCAGCAAATCCCGGCGAGCATCGTCGACCAGACCACGAGCGGTCTGTTCGTCAGCGGACACGGTCGATACGTCCACGCTGTTTTGCGGGAAGGCACCGGTCGGAGCCACGCCCGGTTCAGTAAGCCGTGCAATGTCCCTTCTGACCAACAGCGGATTGTCTTCAAACAGGCCGTACGACGCATTCAGTGCTTCGGCCTGATTCGCAAGATCTCCGGCCTCCTGTAACCTGCCGGCAGCAATGGCGCCACGTGCTTTTTTAATAAATACTTTTGCCCGCTCGTAACTCTGTTCAGCATCCTGTGGAGCACCAGGCGTGGTTCCATCGGCCGCAGGAGCGGCATCTGCGAAGAAAGTTGTGGTGCCTTCAACGCGATCGATTTCCGCAAGCAGATGATTGGGACGTTCGTCCCACAGTCCCCATGAGACCTTCAGCGTTCTCGCCTGCATTGCTCGTGTCCGGGCAAGTGCTGTGTCTCCGGCTGCCAGAGCCTTGTGGGCTTCATTCATCAGCTTCTGAGCCTGGCGTTTGTTGATCAGTCCGATGCTGGCGTCTTTCGGAAGCGGCTCAGTGCCTGCCGAATCGGCATCTGTTTCCGCGGAATCAAGACTGGGCCATGCAGCGGCCGCGTCCAGGTTCCAGGGGTTGTCAGACCGTCCGGCGTCCCCATCCAGTTCGACAAGGAACTTTTGAGGCGTCTGTTCGCCGGGCTGCCAGCTGGCCGACAATGAGGCAG
>JAPYTO010000232.1 GCA_029941865.1 Fuerstiella sp.
CGCACCGCAACGGACAATACGCCCATCCGCATCGCGAACACAATCAGGAAATTCGACCGGACGTAACGACCGTGTTTTCTATGCTTAAGGACAACGGTTATCGTACGGCATTGATCGGTAAGGATCATGTTCGTCCGCTGGAGAAGTATCCGATCGATTTCAAACCGAAGGCCAGGTCACGCAACGTCATCGACATGACGGCGGCGGCGGACCGCTTCATAGCGGAGTCAGAGAAACCGTTCTTTCTGGTGATGTCGTTTGGCGACCCTCATCCCGTTTCCATCGACGGAAAGGGATGGGGCATTCCAGCGCAGCAGGATGGCTATACTCCGGTGCGGTACGATCCGCAGGACGTCAGAACTCCTGGGTTTCTGCCTGATACTCCGGAGGTCCGGGAGGGCATCGCCGGCTATTACCAGCAGATCACCAGAATGGATTTTGGAGTTGGGCGAGTGCTGGAGTCACTCAAGCAGCAGGGGCACAAAGACGATACGCTGGTCATTTTCACGGCCGACCATGGCACGTCCGAGCCTGGCGCTATGGGAACACATTACGAGCCAGGTGTCCGCGTGCCTTTCGTTGTCTATCGTCCCGGCCTGCAGAACAGGGGCATCACCAATTCAGCACTGGTTGCATTCACCGACATCACTCCGACGATTCTGGATTGGACCGCGACGCAGTTCGACGACTACAAATTGCACGGCCGCAGCATTCTGCCGATCCTGGAAACGCCGCATCCGGAAGGCTGGGACCACGCCCTGCTCAGCCACGTTGGGCATGATATTTTCGCGTATTATCCCATGAGAACACTGCGCGGGCAGCGCTACAAGCTGATCTGGAATGTCAATTATCGCAGCGAGTACCCACTGCCGATCGACACTGTGCAACGTCGGACATGGGTGAACGCGCGTAAGGGCGAAACGCAGATGCTGGGGACACGTTCCATTGAAGCCTTTCTGCACCGCCCGCAACTGGAACTTTACGATCTGCGGAACGACCCGTGGGAAGTGAATAATCTGGCCAGCGACTCAGCGTTCCGTTCAATTCTTGATCAGTCCGTTGCCGAATTGGTGAAAAGACTGGAAGCCCAGCAGGACCCGTGGCTGCGGAATTATCATCCACTCAAAGCCGGACAGTAAGGAAGATTCCGCAGCGTAAGGACGTACAATGCGGCTGATGAGCAGACCTGATGAGCAACGACACAAAGGAACTTGATTGCGAGATTCTGGTGGCGGGCGGCGGCGCGGCCGGCGTTCCCTGCGCTCTGGCGGCAGCTCGCTGTGGCGCACGAGTCATCCTGTGCCACGACCGACCGGTCCTGGGGGGCAATGCGTCCAGCGAAGTGCGGATGCACATCGTGGGGGCCAACGGCACCGGCAGTTCTGATCGAGGATGCGAACTGCAGACCGAAGCTCGCGAAGGCGGCATCATCGAAGAAATTCGATTGGAAAACTGCGTACGAAATCCTCAGCGTTCCGCGTCCATGTTCGATCTGATTCTGTACGAAAAATGCCGGGCCGAACCCAATCTCACGCTGCTGCTGAACACCACGGTCACTGGTGTCGAGCTGCGAAGCGAATCCGGCACACAGATCGATGCGGCGATCGCGGAACGCCAGAGCACGGAGGATCGATTCCGCATCCGGGCGCACACATTCATCGACTGTACCGGTGACGGTCGTCTGGCATTCGAAGCCGGCGCATCGTTTATGCGAGGTCGCGAGAGCCAGACGGAATATGACGAGTCATTGGCGCTGTCCGAATCGGATTCGTTTCAGCTGGGATCGACCATTCTGATCACCGCCCGCAGATATGAACGACCAATGCCGTTTGTCGCTCCGGACTGGGTGCGGGTGTTCACGAAGGACGATCTTCGGCTGCGATTATATTCTGTTCCCGGCGACGAAGAACCAACTCACGAGTATGGTTACTGGTGGGCAGAATGGGGCGGCACGCTGGACACCATCAAAGACAATGAACTAATCCGAGATGAACTGCTGGCCGTGACGCTGGGCATCTGGAACCACATCAAAAATGGACCTCCCGGCACGCCGGTCGATACGGATCCCTTCAACGCGTCGAACTGGGCACTCGACTGGATTGGTTTTCTTCCGGGAAAACGCGAAAGTCGCAGATTCATCGGACAGCACGTGCTGACTCAGCAGGATCTGCAGTCGTCGCGACCATTCCCGGACGCCATTGCCTACGGCGGCTGGTCGATGGACCTGCATCCGCCGGAAGGTGTTGATGTACCGCACGAAGCTCCCTGCATTCAGCACGAATTACCGTTCCTGTACGACATCCCGCTGCGCAGCTGCGTTGCACGCGACGTGGAGAATCTGATGTTTGCCGGTCGGAACATCTCGGCCACTCACGTGGCGTTTTCATCAACACGAGTGATGGCCACCTGCGCTGTCGTGGGGCAGGGGGTTGGCACAGCGGCGGCATTGGCTGCGCAGCAGGCGATTCTGCCGAGCCATATTGCGTCGGACGCGGGCCTTGTGAAGAGCATTCAGCAACGGTTGCGACAGGATGACGCATTTCTGATCGGTTGTGTCGACGACGGCCAGTGCGACGTAATTCGGTCAGCGCAGATTACAGCGTCGAGTGAACAGCCTGGCGGCATCGCTGACAATGTTCTTTCCGGGCAGACACGCTGTGTTCACGGTACACGTGGCGTGTCGCCGGACAGGACTACTGAAGGATTTCATCGCTGGATGTCCGCAAAACACGAGTTGCCGGCGTCGATTCGTCTTGACTGGCAGACACCGCAGACGATTCGGGAAATTCAATTGGTGTTCGACACCGGCATGCACCGACACCTGACACTCAGTCACCACGATGGATACACATCAGGAATGATCTGGGGCGAACCGCAACCGGAAACGGTCCGTGAATACGCCGTGCAGATTCTTGAGCAGGACGAATGGAAGACGGTCTGTAATATCACGGAAAATTACCAGAGACTACGCCGACATTCTTTGCCGGAGGGTACGGTTGCGTGTGCCTTGCGAATTCTGGTCACAGGGACCAATGGGCTTGATCACGTGCGGATTCTGGCCGTGCGTATCGGGTGAAGCCCCGGGCGCGTGTTGCCTTCGTGTCCACTTACGCTTGCCGTCGGCGGTGAAACATGATGAAAAGGAATGACCAATGTCGATCAGGGAATATCCAATGTCCACCTGCCAGCCGGAGCTGATTCGAATCTCACGTCTGGAGTTCAGTATTGGAAGCCGTTGCACCGCTGTGGTGTTGCTCATTTCGCTTTGTCCGGCAGCGTTTGGGCAGCCCGACAGACCGCTCGATCCCATCGCGGCAGGTCTGCAGCCGACCCGGACTCTGACTTACAAACAGGTCGATGATATCGATCTGAAAATGCATGTCTTCGAACCGGCGGGGCACATGGCATCTGATCGTCGCGGCGTATTTCTGATCATTCATGGCGGCGGGTGGGCCGGCGGCAATCCTCGTCGCGGTTACCCGTTTGCAGACTATTTTCGTGAACGTGACATGGTTGCCATTTCCATCGAATACAGACTGCTGCAGCGAAGTGGCACACCGACTGTGTTTGAATGCGTGAAGGACGGACGGTCGGCGGTTCGCTATCTAAGGCAACACTCCGGCAAACTTGGCATTGATCCGCAGAAGATCGTGGTCGCCGGGTGCTCGGCTGGTGGTCACGTCGCAGCAGGAACGGCGCTGTTTTCAGGTGTCGACGAGCAGTCGGATGACACAGCGATTTCGTGTGTCCCGAATGCGTTGGTGCTGTACTATCCCGTGATCGATACGTCCTCAAAGGGGTACGGGCAGAAGAAGATTGGCGCAGCGTGGCAGCAGATTTCACCAGTGCATCACGTTCGTGCCAACCTGCCGCCGACGATCGTGTTTCACGGCACGGCTGACACGGTGACACCGTACACCGGTGCAGTCTTATTTCGTGACAGGATGGTACAGGCCGGGAACCGCTGCGAACTTGAGTCGCACAAAGACGGCGGACACGGGTACCTGATCTTTGACCTGGGTCTGTTTCAACAGGCTACCGCAACGACGCAGCAGTTTATTGACGAGGTATTGAAACAATCGTCTGAGAAGTCTGACTGAACTGAGCGACGACACAACGCTCAGACTCGTACAGTCGCTGAAATCCGATACCCATTGTGGCTGAGTCTGCCTCATCCCCCCGACGATCAAAGCTCATCTGTTTTGCTGAAAAGACGGAAAACATTCACGAAAATAATCGGAAGCTGTCAGGCGAACACCGATCAACCGGGAGTCGGCAGACACACTGAAATACAAAGTAGTGCGGACCGATATCGCTCAGGCGAGAACCCGGTGCGTCGTCAAGGATTGATTCCGGGGTAGCCGAAGTCGCCAGACTTTGGACGACAAAGAGAAAAACCTCCAAACTCTGGCGAGTTCAGCTACGGAAAAACCTCCACTCTTCGAATTGGTCCTGGGGGGCTGATATCCAGAAAAAACACGCCTGTAAGTCGTTTTTTGAATTTTTCTTTATTTACCCTAGGGACGGTTGCAGAAAAATTGACACGCGAATAGGCTGATAGAGCTGCGATGTTGTATTTTTTCTCCCACATTTTGAAAGTTCCAGCCGATGAGAAAACGACGTGGATTCACATTAATTGAATTGCTGGTAGTGATTGCAATCATTGCAATCCTTATTGCGCTGCTGCTGCCTGCAGTGCAGCAGGCCAGAGAAGCGGCACGACGAACGCAGTGCAAGAACAACCTCAAGCAGCTGGGATTAGCACTACACAATTATCACGATGTATATGGGCAGTTTGCGCCGACCGTGTTTAATACGATTGGTGCCGTGGGGCCAACCTGGAGCACCTCAAGTCGTGGATCCTATCTGGTGCGACTGTTGCCCTATCTCGATCAAGCGCCCATGTTCCAGGCTCTTGATTTTAGCTTGGTGGGGGCACCTTGGGGTCCACTGAATTTCGAAGGTCAGGTAGACGGCAACGGTAAGCTCTATCGGGACTATGTTCTTCCGGCGTTTATCTGTCCAACAGATCCGTCCATAGCCAAAGACGGTCACGGTGCCAAGACCAACTACGCCTTGAGCATGGGAAATCAAGCGATGCCGCCATCATCGGCGCAAAATCCGTGGGGCGTGTGTAGGGATTATCCGGGAAATGATCTTGGGAACGGCCCGGCCGGGCACGGGAACACTGCCGCTTCCCATTCTATTTCCGGGTTCGTCAGTCGCTTGAATTGGGCGTGTAAAATGCGAGACCTGACGGACGGCTCCTCAAACACGATTGCCGGTGGTGAAATTCGTCCGCAATGTGGAGACCACACTCGAAACGGATGGTTTCATTTTAATTCGCTGTGGGTCGCCACGACCGCGCCGGTCAACTATCCAATATCGTGTGTTCGTGAAGATAGTGATTGGAATAAGAGTTTGGCGGACGCCAAGCCTGGGCGCGGACCGTGTAATCACTGGCGGAACTGGTCTACGAGTCAGGGCTTCAAATCACGCCATACCGGTGGTGCTCAGTTCATATTGGCAGATGGTTCTGTCCATTTTATCAGCGAAAATATCGACTATATGCTGTACCAAAGGTTGGGCGATCGTAGAGACGGTGAGACCATCGGTGAGTGGTAAGTCTTCAGAACGGCGGTGGAGATCTGGTCGTGGTACAACCACGACCAGATGAACGCCGTTGACCGAGCTGTGTGAGCCCGTCAAACACTGCGTTTGTGGTGGGTTTTGCGTCGTTCCCCCCGGAATCTCTTCAGTGTCTTTCCAGTGGTGGTAAAAGCTGCAGCCGCCGCTGCCTTATTGGCGGCGTGCGACGATGCTGGTCCGCTCGGCCATTGAGTCGAATCATGACTGGCGTTCTGGACAGATACGCAACCCTTAGAAAACACGTCTTATGAACATTCGCATTTTCACGCGGATCCTGCACTGCATGGCGGGTCTTTCCCTGGTGATTATGACTGGTTGCGGAGGGTCTGATCGGCCTGCAACATATCCCGTGAGTGGTTCGGTCCTCTACAATGGAGAACCCGTAGCGGGCGCCAGCGTTTCGTTCTGGGCGGAAGGTGCTGCCAGAGCTGCGACTGGAGTGACAACTGCGGAAGGCAAGTTTCAATTGTCCATGTATGACCTGAATGACGGCGCATTGGCGGGCAGTCAGACGATCACCGTCTTAAAAATGGAGGCTTCCAAACAAGCGGCAGCCGACCCTACTAAGAATATGAATGATGCTGCCGCGGCGGCAGAAATGATGGCCAATGTCCAGGAAGGTGGTGGCCCCGGGGGACCAAAGTCCCTGATCCCAAAGGCCTATGCAGGTAAGGACACGACATCATTGCAGGAGACCGTTTCCGCCGACGGCGAGAATACGTTTATCCTTCAACTGACGGATTAGCTTGTGTCTCGGGCCCGAATTCTGGCAGTTGGCGTCTTGTGCGCTGCGGCGGGAGTCTGGCTGTGGACATCGCTCCGTCCCAGTCTGTCGCCAGAGGAGTTATTTGCACAGGCATTGGACAGTATTAACGGGGGCCGTTCCGATGGCGTTGAAGCAGCGTTGGAACGATTGGATTCCGATAAAGAATACTGGCGGCACCTGGCCGTTCTGGATGCCCTGCTGTTCCTGCGCAGTGGACGACCGGAAGAGGCACTGCAACGATTGTCGACGATTCCCGAACGAACACCAGTACGTGAGCTGGCTCTGCAGTACGGTGGAGAAGCGCTTTACAAACTGCAGCGGCTTGGCGAAGCGCAACAGGTTTTCCAGATGCTCAAGTCGGAGTATCCTGAGAACGTGGACGCCCGTCGTTGGCTGGGAGTGATCTTCTACGATCTGGGTGCCTACGACGCCGCAATTTCGGAACTGCAATATGTTGCCAGTGCCGTCCCGGACGACTATCGTCCCCATCATCTGCTGGGCATCATGTACCAGGATTTCGAAGCTGACGAAGATGCCATAAGTTGTTTTCGAAAGGCTCTTGAACTTAATCCGTCCCCTGAAAAGAAGACACAGATTCTTGCCGATCTGTCACGGGTCCTGAGCAGCAATCGTGAATACGATCAGGCCATTCAGATTCTGGAGTCCCTGCCGGACAGTGCATTGACAAACGAACTGTTTGCACAGAGTTTCTGGGGGCAGGGCAACATAACCGAAGCTCAGCAGAAGCTTGAGCGGGCAGAGCAACTGGGAACGCTAAGTGCTGATGGTATTCAGCTGAAGGCAGAACTCGAACAGGCGCGTGGGAATGACGCGTTGTCTATTTCGATCCTGGAGCGACTGGTTGAAGACTTCCCGGATCGCACCGATTCACGCTATCAACTGGCCCTGGCCCTGCAGCAGAGCGGGCGGAAGGAAGAAGGTGCTCAGCAAATGGAACGCTGGAAGGAGCAGCGCAAAATTGCAGACGAGTTGATTCAATTGAATCTGAAAGCTGTTATGGATCCCAACGACGCGGACGTCCGCGACCGCCTTTCGTTGTTGTGTCGGCAACTTGGAAAAACGCAGCTTGCCGATATGTGGCGTGACGCCGCTGAAGCTTGCCGCAGAGTTCAATCTTTCACCGAACCGCAAAAATCAACGTATTCAGAATGATGGATTTCATCCGAAACCGTCGTGACTCTGTTATGGGGAAGCCTGACTGCTGCGTGGCTTAGTGGCCTCTTCCAGCCGCTGTTGAAATCCCGTGGCCAGTTTGTCGTACGTTACGTCCTGACGGGCCTTTTTCTGGTAGTGCTTTGCCAGCAACTGCAGACCTGTTGTGTTGTTCGGGGCGTGTTCGAGGCCGGTCAGGATTCGCAACACGCCTTCTTCGGGGTCTCCGTACATCAGCATTATTTCGCCACCTCTGATTAACTTTGCAGCGTTGCCGGGGTCTTCCAGAATGTCTGAATTCAGTTTGTCCAGCTCATCAAGAGCTACTCTGGCGACGGAGACTATTCTCAGATGTTCGGCCGCCCTGTCTCGTTGGCCGTTCAGTGAATAGGCCTGGGCAAGCAGATAATGTGTTTCGTCGTAACCCGGACGAAGATCCAGCGCATGAAGTAATGGTTCAATGCTGTCGTCGTACTTTCCGGACTCCACGAGCGCTCGGCCGAGGGCAACGTGTGCATCCAGAGACCTGGCATCCATCCGGCAGGCTGTCCTCAGCAGTGCTGCAGCTTCCGGCATACTGCCTTCCGCGACGCGGCATTCCGCCAGGCCAATACGAATGCGCACGGAAAAATCCTTATCGTCCTCAGATTCACTTGTCAGCAGGTCTTGAAAGAACTCGTCTGCGGTTGAGAATCGGTTTTGCCTGACAAGGAATTCAGCAAACTCAAGCTGGGCAGTGTTCCACTTCGGTTCAATCTCAATCGCTGCCCTAAAGTCGCTTTCTGCCTCTTTGGGAGAACTCAGCAGCTGATAGATTCTTGCTCTTTGCAGAAGCGGTGTTGCATTGTCAGCGGAGTCTGCGATCCAGGGAACAAGCAGCTTAAGTGCGGCATCTGTTCGATGCGTTCGGATGTAGCCGATGACAAAAGCCTCACAGACTTCTTTGTTGTCGTGCCTGGGATCGGTCAGCAGCTTCGCAAGATGCGGCTCGGCTTGCTTCATCTGCCCGGACTGTGCCAGTGCCAGCCATTGCTCTCGATTCAGTTCTGACTTTGCAGCTCCCAGTTCCGCCGCTCTCATTAAAGCATCAGAGACCGTTTGCATGTCTCCTGAACGTCGTGCCACGCTCGCCCACAGCATCGCAAATTCGGGATTCTCTGGCATCAGTCCCTGTGCTGTCTGAACCCACCACTCAGCAGACTCCAGGTCGCGGGCTGCAATCTGATAATCAACAACAGCACGCAAAGGCATCCCCAGAACGACGTGCCGCTGCCAGTACAACAGTGCCGCCAGCAACGTCAGCAGCACGGCACATTTTCGAATTCGCCGAAATCGTCCGGAATCTGATTGGGATGGCATCTCATTTACTTGATTTGGAACGGTGTTGGTCACCGGGCAATACTTTCCGAAATGACTTGTCAGCCCAGTGGTGCTATATTGGAGCAGTCTGTTGAGCAGCATCTCTTCCATTTGAAGCAACGGCGAGATCTACCACAACCAATTCAGGTTGAAATTGTCGACTGCCTCAGGATTGTCGTCTGACGCGAAGATCGAAGGTACCCCACTTGTCTGCTTTTTCCGATCCACTGATTCGTCAGCATCGTCGAGTATGGTTTGCAATGGTGCTGTCCTTGTTGGGGACCATCGGGTGTGGCACGCCGACCTCCGATAAGTCGACGGCGACTCTGTTGGCAGAAAATCCATCGCCGTCCGGAAATATTGAAAAACAGGTTGTCCATTTTTGCGGAGACTGTCACGCGCTGCCAAGGCCGGAAAGTTTTCCGAAGGACGCGTGGCATGACGAGGTCCGCAGGGGGTTTGAGTTTTACGTTTCGTCCGGCAGAACAGATCTGAAGGCTCCCATCCTGGCAGAAGTAACGCGATACTTCCGTGAGCGAGCTCCGGTGACGCTTCAGTACACGCCGTCCGCGGCAAACGGTCTTCCCAGTCTGTTTCGCCCGGTCGCCGGACCATCGCAGGATACGACAGGCCAACGCGCAATTTCGTTTGTCTCAGAACACCGGGACGGCCCGGAACTCTCGTGGTGGGTCAGCGACATGCAGCAGGGAACAATTTCGCTTCTGACCATGGACGGAAATACTGTGTGGAAAAACAGTTCTGCAACATCAAATCCAGCCGTTGTGCGCGTCTGTGATCTTGATAGAAACGGCAAACAGGATCTTCTGTGTTGTGATCTGGGTAGTTTTCTTCCGGAAGATCATGATCGTGGCAGCCTGGTCTGGATTCGCAATCGCGGAACACAGCAGCAGCAGGAAGTCACCTTGTTAGGCGGAGTCGGTCGCATTGCGGACGTCAGAGTCGCCGATCTTGACGGAGACGCCGACGACGATCTGGTGGTTGCCGAATTTGGCTGGCACAAGACTGGCGGGATTCACGTACTCGAAAATATTGGCAAAACGGCGACGGGCGGACTCACGTTCAAGGCAACCGAACTTGATGATCGCCCTGGCACCATCCACGTTCAAGTGACGCACCTTAACGCCGACACCTTGCCGGATATCGTCGCACTGATATCACAGGAACATGAGCAGATCGTAGCTTTTGTGAATGGGAAGGCGGGCTACTCTCGAACCGTCTTGTATCAGGCGCCTGGCCCGGCCTATGGCTCCAGCGGGTTCAGCCTTGTCGATATCGACCGTGATGGCGACGAAGATATTCTCTACACAAACGGAGACACATTCGACTCACATCTGTTAAAGCCCTATCACAGCATCGCATGGCTGGAGAACAAGGGGGAATTGCAATTTGAATACCATCAATTGGCAACAATGCCAGGTGTTCACCGGGCCATGGCAGCGGATTTCGATCTGGATGGTGACATTGACATCGCCGCCGTGGCGCTGCTTCCGGAGCAAACACTGGAACAACAC
>JAPYTO010000233.1 GCA_029941865.1 Fuerstiella sp.
CTGCAAAAACTTCCCGCACCAAGCCTCTTCGCTTAGAATAACCGTGAACGGTTACCTGGAAGCTTACGCCACGAATCTGCAACCCAAAGATTTAACGATGACAATGCACGACAGCAGTTTTCAAAATCACGCGGTCGTTCTGTAGTGGAATTCGCCAGGAATATCGGCAGTGACAGGTCGAAAGCCCTGGCGGCTTCTGCTACGACAAAAAGTAAAATGCACTAGTTGGCCAGCCCCAGATGTTTCGCTTGTCCCGTGTTTACAGGGAACCTGAAGCGTGAGCGACGCAATGGACGCGACTTGTCTCCTCGCTTACGCTTCCGGTAAGAATGAGGAAGAAAGTGGCGTTATCCAATGAATCTCCGCTGCTGCGAAGGACAGCAATTTGATGAAAGAATCCGTTCGCCAACAAATCGAACAACTTCGCGCCGAACTGGAGCGCCACAACAGGCTGTACTACGTCGAGGCGACTCAGGAAATTCCCGACCGCGACTACGACCGCATGATGGCCGAATTGCAGCGTCTGGAGAATGAGCACCCGGAATATGATTCGCCGACCAGCCCCACACGCAAAGTAGGCGGGGATCCGATCGATGGCTTCGAACAGCACGAACATCGCGTGCCTATGCTGTCCATTGACAACGCATTTGAGGAACAGGAACTGGTCGACTGGGATGCCGGACTGCGAAAAGCACTGGACCAGGACCAGCTGGAATACAGCGTCGAGTACAAGATCGATGGCGTCGCGATGGCGTTGGTGTATGAGGGGGGAATTCTGGTACGCGGAGTGACGCGTGGAAATGGTGCTGTCGGTGACGACATTACCTCAAACGCCCGTATTGTTCGCGGCGTGCCGCTTCGCCTCGAAACCTCATCGCCTCCGTCGGTGCTGGAAGTTCGCGGCGAGGTGATCATTCTGAATGAAGACTTCGCCAGGTTTCAGGCGGCTCAGGTCGCCGCTGGTGACGAACCGTTCAAGAATCCCCGAAACGCTGCCGCCGGTGCCTTGAAACTGCTGGCCCCAAAAGAAGCCCGCAAACGCAGTCTACGATTTTTGGCGCACGGCGTCGGTCATGTTGACGGAATTTCGTGGCAGCATTACCTGCAGTTTCTGGATTCGATTCGGAACATGGGCCTGCCCGTGACGCCCAGTGTCGGCAAGGCGACCGGCTTTGAAGAACTGATGCTGGTTGTGGGACACATGATGGATGGCGTCGTCTCGCTGCCATTTGAAGTCGATGGGATTGTGATTAAGCTGAACCGTCTGGCCGAACGCGACCAGCTGGGAACGACCTCAAAAAGTCCGCGTTGGGTTCGGGCTTACAAGTGGGAACGCTACGAAGCGGAAACCCGCGTCGTCGACATTGCGATTCAGGTCGGCAAGACGGGGACACTGACACCGGTCGCGGAATTGGAGCCTGTTGAGATTGATGGCACGACGGTGTCCCGGGCCAGCCTGCACAATCGTGATGAGCTACAACGACTGGGTGTGATGGTTGGGGACACGGTTCTTGTGGAAAAGGCCGGGAAGATCATTCCTCATGTTCTGCGGGTGAACCAGGCGGAACGAACCGGCGATGAGATGCCCTTTGCGTTTCCGGAGTTTTGCCCGGAATGCGGTGCGGCGGTGCAACAGGACGAAGGCGGAGTCTACATCCGCTGTGGTAATCCCACCTGCCCCGCACAATTGCGTGAAACGTTGATCTTTTTTGCGTCACGTCCCGCCATGGACATTGACGGCCTTGGCGAGAAACTGGTGGAACAGTTGCTGGATTCCGGACTTGTTGATGGCATACCGTCGCTCTACCGCCTGCACACTCAACGCGAAAAACTGCTTGAACTCGAACGCTTGGGAGAAAAGTCCATCGATCGATTGCTGGCTGGGATCGAAGCATCCAAACAACAGCCGTACTGGCGTCTGCTGACCGGGCTCAATATTCGGCACGTCGGGCAAAGCAACGCGCAGGTCCTGGAAAGCGCCTTTGGGACCAGCGACGAAATCGCAGCGCAGACCGAAGAATCGCTGTCAGCGGTTGACGACATCGGCCCGGTGATTGCCGCGTCCGTGCATCAGTTTTTCTCGTCAGATGCTGGTGCCAGCTTACTTCATCACCTGAAAGCACTGGGGCTGAATCCGGGGACGCCGGTCGACAGAAGCAGCGAAATAGTCACCGACAGCGAAAAGCTGTCTGGCAAGTCGTTGGTCGTCACCGGTACCCTGGCCAGAATGTCACGTGACGAAGCGAAGCAGCTGATTCGGGATCATGGTGGCAAGGCGTCCGGAAGTGTGTCCCACAAGACCGACTTTCTGGTTGCCGGCGAAAAAGCCGGCAGCAAGCTGACCAGGGCCCAGGGACTGGGCGTCAGAATTCTAACGGAAGAAGAGTTCCTCGCGATGATTGAGAGCTAAAACAGATGGACACTGCCACTTTACTGGTCATTAACGGTCCCAATCGGGGAACCCGATTCGATGTCGCAAGGAACGATGAGCTGATCATTGGACGCAGCGTCGGTACGCACATTCGAGTGGACGATACGGAGATGTCTCGCCAGCATGCGAAGGTGTTCGAGGACCGTGGCATCTACCGATTGCAGGATCTTGACAGCGCCAACGGTACGTTCGTCAACGGTCAACGGGTTACCGAGCACACCCTGCTCAACGGCGATTCCATTCGACTGGGTACGACATTGCTGACGTTTCAGCTGGCAACGACCGACCACTCCTCCGGAACCGCACACCAGGTACAATTCGTTGACGATTCTCATTCCGGACAGCATTCAGAAATCGTTCAGACCGTCCATGCCGAACCTGCGTTGTCAGAAACCGCCTGGCCCGATCAACAGATCGGGCTGCAACTGCTGTACGAGGTTGCCGAAGAACTTGTGCGCCCGGCACACACGCTGGAATCGCTGATGCAGCGAATTCTGCAACTGACTCTGGATGCTGTTCGCGCAGATCGCGGCTGCATCCTGCTGAAGGATCCCGTGGGCGACCAATTGACACCGCTGGTCTTTTGCGAAAGACGCCCGGGGGCATTGTCATCGGGCGCCGTGGGCGAGCCACTGGACGGGTCTGCTGCCACTGCAGATATTCCTGCAGACGACGTCGAGGCCACCGGAACGCCGCCGCACGAACAGATGCCCATATCACGTTCCATCACCGGATACGTGCTGCGCCACGGCAAAGCCGTGCGCACATCCGACGCCCGGCACGATGCCAGATTTGAAGGAGGTCAGAGTATCGCGGCGTCAGGCATCCGGGAGGCAATTTGTGCACCGATGCGTGGACACGACGCGTTGCTGGGCGTTTTCTACATTGATATTTCCACCGACTTGCTGGCGGACGGAACGGTCGCGGGAACGGGCAGCCTGTCCGATGAACACCTGAAATCGGTACTGGCCGTCGCGCGGCAGTCGGCACTGGCTGTGGAATCGAGGCGATTCCACGATGCGTTGCTGAAGGCAGAACGTTTTGCGGCGATGGGCCAGACAATCGCCGTTCTCAGTCATCATATCAAGAACATTCTGCAGGGCGTTCGGGGTGGCGGGTATCTGATTCAGACGGGCCTGGACCAGTCCAAAGACGACCTTGTCCGACAGGGTTGGGGGATCGTCGAAAGGAATCAGAATCGCATCTACGATCTTGTCATGGATATGTTGTCGTTCACGAAGGACCGCGTCCCCGACCTGCAGTCGGGCGACGTCAACCGCATTTGTGCAGAAGTCGCCGAACTGGCCGCGACGCCCGCCGCCCAATACGGAGTCAATTTTGAATTTCGCCCGGAAGCCGGACTGCCGCTGGCAGCGTTCGATCACGAGGGCATTCATCGGTCTGTACTGAACGTTGCGTTGAACGCGATTGACGCGGTTGCCGAATCCGAAAATGCGACGGTCGTTCTGCAGACAAGTTACGACAAGGCCAACGACATCATGCTGGTCGCTGTCACTGACAATGGCCCGGGAATCCCGGAAGATCACCGCGCCACGGTCTTTAATCTGTTTGAATCCTCAAAGGGCGAGCGTGGCACAGGGATCGGCCTGCCGGTCAGTCGAAAAATCATTCGCGAACACGGCGGAAGAATTCGGATTGAAGGCGGCCCGGGAGAAGGAACACGATTCGTGCTGTCCTGGCCGCGAGGCAATCCGTCTGCTGAAACTGTGATGCTGGACAGCCCGACGCAAACGGGTCAAGACGGTAGTTCGATCAACGAATTACCCGCAGAAAGTTAACCGGCATTGTACACGATGTAGGCCGGACCGAGGCCGACGCCAATGCCGGAGCAGCGCAAACCGGATTTCATCATGATACAGTCTGTTCGGGCCGACATCTGAAAGAATCGGTCGATGTTCCGGCAGACACACGGTTTGCTCGAACCGGCCTACAAATCCGTGCGCAGTTGATGGTCGCCACCGGTTATTCCCGAACGAATCCGCGACGAGCGCCTTGCGGCTCACATCCCGGTTTGAAAAACTGAGTTGTCGCGGCTGTCATCACTGATTCCTTCATTGTTGAGTGGAACGGTGTATCATTCCTTCCGATACAGGAAATATGGTGATGAAACATGTTCCGGCAGGTGACTGAATTTCGCTATGGCGCTGATTAATGCATCACTTCTGGCAGGTGTAATTCTGGCAGGGCTTCCCATCCTGATACACCTGATCATGCGTGCCAGGCCGAAAAGGATTGAGTTTCCGGCGTTGCAGCTGCTGAAGACGCGACAGACCTCCAATTCACGTCGTATGAAACTTCGTCAGATTCTGCTGCTGCTGTTGCGAGCAATTGTGATCGTCGTGGCCGTACTGGCCTTAACACGACCGTCTCTGCCAGCCGCTCGATATGGCCTGAGATGGAATGAATGGCTGATCCTGGTCACTGTGATTGGTGGCACGCTGGGAATCTACGCTTGGCTGTCGCAGCGGGCAAAAGCCCGGGAACCGGCCGAACATCTTCTGCGGGAACAACGAGGACGTCTGCGCACATTCGCCCTGCTGGGGGGAATTCTGGCGGCCGTGATCTGCGCCGGTGTGCCGTGGGGACTGCGTGTGCAGGCGGAAGTGACGGGGCCTCGAAATCCTCTGGCGGCTGATATTCCCGTGGCGGCCGTGTTCGCCTTCGACAACAGCCTGAGCATGACCTACCAGCATGAGAGTCAGACTCGACTTGAACAGGCAGAACAAATTGCGACCGCGCATCTGACCGTCCTTCCGCAGGGCAGTCGAGTGGCAGTCGTCACATCCGCTCCGGACTCCGACGTCGTCTTTCAGGCAGACCTGGCCGGAGCCCGGTCGCGCATCAATGATCTGGACATCGAGACAATTCCGCGTTCATTAAACGCCTTGATTAAGAACGCCATCGAAGGCCACGTTCGGGACCGTGAACAGGTGCGAAACGAACTTGGCGCAGGCGATCTGTTTTCCCGCGAAATCTATCTGCTGACAGATTTTTCTGAAACGGCCTGGCAGGATCCGGATGAATCGGGAATACGCGATTTGCTGGTGCAGCATGACTGGCTGCAGGTCTATCTGATCGATGTCAGCGTACCGAATCCAATCAATGTGTCGCTGTCACAGCTGCGTCTCGACCGCCAGGCGACGGTCGAAGGGCAGTCCGTGCGAGTCTCGGTCACAGTGTCGTCGACGGCTTCTGCTGATCCGCAAGCCACACTCGAACTGTTCACGCTCGATAGGCTGGGCAACGAAATCGTCGGTGGCGGTGGCGGCAGTTCGGCACGGCGGCGGGTCAGTTTTGAGGGCAGTCCACCGACCGCCGTGTTCACCGTCAGTGGCATGAAGGGCCGGGATGCTCAGAGCGGATTTGTCAGACTGGCGGCGCCTGATCCATTGACATTTGACGACATTCGCTATTTCACGTTCGGTGTGTCCGCAGTGCCGCGAATTCTGTTGGTGTCTGATCGGCTCATCGACAACAAATATCTGCTGAACGCATTGCAGCCAGCGGTGCTGGCACGCCAGGGGATTCGTAAATTCGACTGCAAGGCCGTCACGACAGCTCAACTGGCGCGGCAGAGGCTCAACCATTACGACGTCATTTGTGTGGTGAATCTCCAGCGGCCGGATCCGTCGGTGTGGTCAGACCTGTATCGCTTTGTCGACGATGGCGGAGCGTTGTTCATCACGACGGGCGGTGAAAATCTGATGCACGCGATTGACTGGCGAACCGCTGACGCGGAGAAATTGCTGCCTGGTCTGCCGGTCAGCAAGCTTCCCTTCCGGCCGGAGCCCGGGCGATTGACACTCGTTGCCGAAGACAATCCGATTGTGCGTAGTTTCTCAAACGATCAGGAAGCAAAGACAGCTCTTTCCTATGCATTGTTTGACCTGTGCTGGACGTTCGACCTGCCGGAGAATTCCCGCGTGCTGATGGAATTCAATGACAAAACAAGACGCCCGGCGTTAATCGAACGCCGCGTCGGTGCCGGCCGCGCTGTGCTGTTTGCTTCGGCCGTGGACAACCTGGTGAAAGGTGGCAGCCGATGGAGCGAAGGATTTGTCGTGGACAACTGGGCATTCCTGATGCTGGTCGACGAGGTGATGCAGTATCTCACGGGTGCAGCGGATGAGCAGAGGAACTTTGTCGTGGGCGATCCTGTCGAAATCCCTGTGCCGGCCGCAGACCGATTCAGCCGCTATGCCGTGGCGCGGCCTCGCCTGCGTCTCACAGAAGGCACACTTCCATTTGACGAGTCGTCGGCGCTACTGACGGACGTCGACGATGCCGGCCATTATCAACTTCGATCCATCGATGAGGGCAACCGTTTTCACCGCGACTTCGCCGTTAACGATCTGGACGCAGAAAGCAATCTGACACCGGTCACCGACGAAGTCCTTGACGCCATTCTGGGTGCGGGGCGCTATTCGCGGGTCACCGACCCGGAACAGCTGGACCGGGCAGTCAACGTCGGGCGACTTGGCGTCGAAGTGTTTCCCGTGCTGATGGGGCTGTTGATCGTGCTGTTCTGTGGCGAACATCTGATGGCCAATTTCTTTTACGACGACGAACCTGTCCCGCATGATTCGGGCTCCGCCACGAAGGGCTCGTCAATCGGATGAAACTGGCGTTTGAACCAATCTGGCCATGGCCTTTCGTGTTACTGACATGCGCCGTCATGCTGTTCGTCCTGCGGGTTGGCTACCCACGACGAATCCGTCACCTGTCCGTGTTCTGGCGGCGTCTGCTGATCGGACTGCGGGTTGCCATCGTGCTGCTCATCACATTCTGGCTACTACGCCCGGCCGCCATTCTGGAATCAAACGACCGGTCCAATGCTGTGCTGTATGTTGTCATGGACGGAAGTCGCAGCATGGAAACGCCGGATGGTGCGGGAGGCATGACCCGAAGACAGGAATTGCTGCAACTGTACGAAGCCGCGAAACCCTTTCTGGATGTCATCGACGAGTCCGTCGAAGTCAGACTGCGGGACCTGGCCGAGGACCTGACGGTGATCGAAGCACCGGGCGCTGCGGCCGATGGCAGAATGACGGCGATTGGCGCCAATCTGGAAACACTCGCAAAGGAGGCGGCACGCGAAAGGATTGCCGCGATCCTGTTCTGGAGTGACGGTAAACAGGCAGCCAGCAGTAAGAAAGACGTCGATCCCATCCAGGCCGCACGGCTGTCGGGACGGCAAAACAGCCCCATCTACACCGTTGTGATGGGCAGTTCGGACGTCGAGACCACGACACTGGACCTTGCTGTCAGTGAACTGGACATTGCCCGCGATGTATTCATTCGTAACGTGGTGCCGATCAAAGTCCGCCTGAAGTCCTTTGGTGCGGAGGGGCGTGATTGCCGCGTGCGTGTGCTGGTGGAAGACAGAGCTCAGTTGCCAAATGGAACAACCGGGGAAATGCTCGCCGTACGCCCCAGCCAGGACAACATTACGTTAAAAGTCCACCGTCCTGCGGACACGACAGAAGACGTAACCCTGGATCTGCAGTTCGTACCGCTGCATGCCGGCGAGATCAAAGTTGCCGTGGAAGTAGAAGTCCTGGACGACGAAGTTCGCCGCACGAATAACCGTGTCGAAACCATCATTCGAGTCCGCTCCGGGGGCATTCGCGTGGCGTACTTCGACCGGCTGCGTCCCGAATACAAGTGGCTGCGTCGCATTAATGTCAGCAGTCGCGTGCAACTGGATCACATGCACCTTTATCCGGCTGAATTCGCCAACCGAAACGACTTCAACGACGACTGGTTCATCCCCGGAAATTATGACGCCTTTATCATCGGCGATGTGCCTGCAGACCTGTTCGGGGAAGAGCGTCTTAAGAAGCTGCACGCCTGCTGTGAGTTGGGTGCCGGGTTGATGATGATCGGCGGAGAAGACAGTTTTGGCGGAGGTGGCTACCATCGCACTCCGCTGGCCCAACTGCTGCCCGTATCCATGAGCGATGCCGATCAGCAATTGACCGACGACATCCAGATGATGCCCAGGCGGGCGGCCTTTAACAACCCCATTCTGCAGATCGCTCCGCCCGACCAGAACAGACAACGCTGGACTGAACTTCCGCCATTAACCGGCGCCAATGCTCTGCGAGTCCGCGACGGCGGAGCCGCTGTGGTTCTGGCTGAGTCGCCCACGGGCATGCCACTGCTCATTGGCCAGAACGTCGGTGCCTCTCGTGTTCTTGCATTTGCCGGCGACACGACCTGGCAGTGGGCGGTGGACGAGGATTGGGCGGTGGAAGCTCACCAACGTTTCTGGCGGCAGATTATTTTCTGGCTGACCAAGATGGAAAACGACGGCGATTCGAAGCTTTGGATCAGCGTTGAACCGCGAGATGTTGTCCCGGGATCGCTGGCCGAACTGTCATTCGGCCTGCGGGACGATGACGGCATTCCACTGGCCGGCGTCAAATACGACGTCACCGTGCAACGTCCGGATGGCGATCAGGAAGTGATCGCCGCCAGGGCCGTCGACACCCACGGCGCGGGAGATTTTCAGAACACGATGGATCCTGGCGACTACTGGGGAACCGTCGCCGCCGAGGATGCGGACGGAGGCATGAACTACGCAACGACTCGGTTTCTGGTCAACCCTCGCGACCCGGAACTCGATAACCCGGCCGCAGACCCGTCTCTCATGCGAGAACTTGCTCACGTCAGCGCTGGTGACTTTCTGACGTCGGACGATATGCTGAAGCGTCTGGAACGATGGGCCGACGAAGGTCTGCCAAGTCTGGAAGTCAAACGGTCAGAACGTATTACCCTGTGGGACAACTGGATCAGCCTGCTGCTGTTCGTGCTGCTGCTGTGCATAGAATGGGCCTGCCGCAAGAAACGCGGACTGGTGTGATGAACATACCCTGCAGAACGCCGGACGAAATGTTTAGAAACAGAGGTACTGCGTAGTTCTTGATTTTTCTGGAGTTAGCCGCGAAGCGGCGACAGCACGTAGCCCCCAGCGTGAGCTGGGGGATTCGCTCCACAAACGACAGTAGAGCCGCGAAGCGGTGACAGCAACACGTATTCGGCGGGTAGATGTGTCACCGCTGCTTCCCAACGAATCGCAGCCCCGAATGACAACGAACCATACTTGTTAGAGAACGTCGAATGAAAACAAACCTCACTCACTGTCTTTGCTGTATGACTGTCACAGCGACATTGTTCGCTTCCCACAGTTCAGCCGCAGACAAACAGCCGACTGCCCTTCTTCGAGCACACGCTCACAACGACTATCTGCACGATCGCCCGCTGTTGGACGCTCTGGACAACGGCTTCTGCAGCGTGGAAGCAGACATCTTTCTGGTGAAGGATAAGCTTCTGGTCGCACACACACGGTCTGAGCTGTCCGAAGAGAATTCGCTGGAACAGTTGTATCTTGAGCCACTTCGTAAACGCATCAAACAGAACGGCGGTCGAGTTTACCCGGACGGTCCGGCGTTTACGTTGCTCATCGACATCAAGTCGGACGGTGAAGCCACCTACCGGGCGCTGCATCACGTCCTGCTGCAGTATCACGACATCTTCTCACGTGTGGAAAACGGCCATGTCCACCAGAAAGCTGTGACAGCCATCGTCAGTGGAAACCGACCACACGCGGCGATCGCCGGTGACTCGCCCCGTTACGTCGGCATCGATGGACGATTGTCAGACCTGGACAGCGATCAGCCAGCGCCTCTGATGCCGTTAATCAGCGACAACTGGCGAAATCACTTCAAGTGGCGTGGCGACGGAGACCTGCCGGAAGCGGAGCGAATGAAGCTGCTGCACATCGTCCAACAGGCACACACCAAAAACCGTCGCGTCCGCTTCTGGGCCACGCCGGACAATCCCGCCGTCTGGAAGACACTCGACGATGCCGCTGTCGACCTGATCAACACCGACAACCTACCGGGGCTGAGCGAGTTCCTGCGGATGACTCCTTAGTTCCGGTTTTGCACATTTTCAGACTTGATATTGGCACGAAAAAGGCA
>JAPYTO010000234.1 GCA_029941865.1 Fuerstiella sp.
TGGACTGGACCGGAAAAGTGCCGTTCGAGATCAAAGAGATCAACGCTCTTCCGGATGGGTTTCAGGTCACATTTACGAAGCCTGTCGACAGCAAAGTTGCGTCTCGGTCGGAATCGTATTCGCTGTCCACGTACACTCACATCTATCAGCAGGGCTATGGCAGCCCCGAAGTCGACCACACCACGCCCAGCGTTGTCAGTGCAGATGTGTCGCAGGATGGTCTGCAGGTGCGGTTGCGTGTCGCAGGCCTGGTCCAGGGGCACGTACACGATTTCGACCTCGAGCCGATGCGATCAGCCGAAGGGTCTTCTCTTGTGCACTCGAATGCCTACTACACCCTGAACGAAATCCCGGCTCCGTGATCGCGCAGCGCATGCTGAGCTAGAGCATTTTACTTTTTGTCGTAGCGGAAGCCGCCAAGGCTTTCGACCTGTTACTGCCGAAATTCCTGGCGAATTCCGCTACAGAACGACCGCGTGATTTTGAAAACTGCTGTAAGTCACTGGCAAGCGAGGATTCACTATCGATCCGTCACACGCAGTTTGAACTCGTTGCTGTTGCCGACGAGTTCGGGGGCGTACATGCCTTCGATCTTTGCCGGTAAAGCGGAAACCTTCCGGCTGGGCGTTTCGGCTCGCAGGCGATAGCTGACACTGTGTTGACCTCGGGCCAGGTTGCTTAGAAAGAAACTGACTCGGTCGTCGCGAAGTTCCCTATACGCTCGCAGACCTTCAAAAATGTAGCCGCTGCGCTGGTCGTCTGGTTCGAATCCGCTGGGTTTGTGATCTTCCAGCATCAGGTACTCGTAGTCGTTCTTGCTGTCGACAATGAGTTCGACTTCGATCAGGTCGCCGCTGGTGACGCTGGACAGATTTTCCAGGGGGACGCGTTTGTATTTCGCCGTCCGCTGACTGACCACCTGACCTCGGTCGCCCTGCACGCTGACGTCTTTGTTGTCCTGTTCCAGCTTGTAGAACCGTCGCTGGACTTTGACTTCCAGGCCGGCGGCAGTGATGGAATCTTCCTTCGTGAAGTTCGTGAGATACGCGTTGAAGTAAACCGGACCGCTGCCGGAACGGCGCAGTTCGATTCTGTGAGCTCCTGTTTTCACTGCATCACCTTTCAGCAGCATGACGTTGTCGAAGCTGAACAGGTTTTCCGCCGTGATGCGGACTTTCTTGTGCAGCATGCCATCAACAAGAACTTCGACCGTCATGTCCGGCTTGTCTTCTCCCGTTGCGGCGATGTACTCCGCCATCGCTTCAATGATGATGGCTGTGTCGCGAGTGCTGTTCCAATACGTGCCGTGTTTGCGATTGTTCAGCAGGTATTTCACCAGTTGTGGTGCGGTTTCGCTGTTGGGATTTGCGGCCAGCAGCAGCTGCAGATAACGAGCCATCGCTTCATTTTCGCTGCCGTACCAGTACCACCAGCTGTTTTCAGCCATCCGCAGGTATGCCGTTTGATTTTCTTCGTCGTGCACCAGCGACTGCTCGATGTTTCGTAACAACATATCGCGGCGTCTGGTGTCTTTCTGTCGATGAAGCACCAATCCAGTAAGTGCCTTGGCGTAGGTGGAAACGTCGCCGCGATCGCGATACAGATAATCAGTCATCTGCGGATTGTTGCCGTCGTGTGCCGTCAGCACAAAAGCAACAAAGGTGTCCATGTTGGTGGCCTTCGTCTTGTACGGTTTCCGACGATTCTTTAGCTGCTTTGGATGCTCGCGACGCCAGTCGCCTTCCTTTAGTTTGGACACTTCCTGAGCTTGATGTGTCTTGAGCCACTGGACGCCTCGCTGGATAACGTCGGGCAGTATCGGCACGTCGTTGCGTTGAGCCACTGTCAGTCCGTGCACGACCTGTGACGTCAGGTGAGGGGTCGAATGTTCCCCGAATCCGCTGAACCAACCCCATCCGCCATCGCTCAGCTGCATGTTTGTCAGGTCGGTGACGCCTGTCCTGACAATGCGAGTCAGTTCTGCTTCGTCGAAGACCGGATTGCGGTCGTATCGTTTCCACTGGGCGGCTCGAGAGGCGGCGTCGCCCAGTTCCTGAGCATTCAGGTTCGTGCGTTTCTTCTGCACATCGGCCAGATCGATGCCCATGCGTTTCAGTGTTTGCTGAGTGATCACGGCAGGCAGAAAACGATTAAGCGTTTGCTCCGTGCAGCCATACGGATAGTCGATCAGATACGGCAGTGCATCGACCATGGCTCCTGCCAGAGTCGGGCTGAAGCGGATTTCCAGCCGGGACTGTTCTTCGATCCGTGCTGTCGGGACGATAATGTTGACGCTGGCGGAACGGCCGTCCGGGCGAATGACTCCCGTGAAACTCTCCGTCTTCAGGATCCCATGTACGTGAGCAGGCACCATCAGTTCGGTGGCGTCAGATTCCTCATCGGTCAGTGCCTGCATGCGAACTTTGGCCATGCCGGACGCAACGACCTGCACGTTCCAGTTGACTCGCACTTCACCTCCGGCAGGAATCTGTACCACCTGCTCGGTATTGCCCAGCGTCTGCAGCTGGCCGCCTTCGGTTTCCAGAACGACGGTCGCCGATTTGGCGTTGTCCAGGTAATTGTGAACGACGGCGGACAGAGTGATCAGGTCTGTCTCTGTGAAGAAGCGTGGCGTTTGCGGACGAATGATCAGGTCTTTGCTGCTAATGATGTCGCTGGTACCCGAGCCGACGCGTGTGCCATCACCGAGTGTCCATGCTTTGATTTTCCATGTGGTCAGGTTGTCGGGCACTTTGAACTTCACTTCCACGATTCCGTTTTCGTCGGATGTGACACTGGCGATCCAGTAAGCTGTGTCGGCGAAGTTGGAACGCATGGCTGGTTGCTGCTGCTGCGCATCGGGGATTTGCCCCAGCCCCTCCGCAGCGTTTTCAGAATGTCCTTTGTACAGTGCGTTCGTACTTTCGGCGGCTGCCGGCGCAGCAGCGTCCATCATCATGGGCATGGCGACACCGGCCCGGCCGCGCATGATTCGTGTTCCCCCGAACACGCCACCACCGCCGCCGAAGCCTCCACCCATAAACATGTTCGGATTGTTGCCTGCCAGAATCTGCATCCGCAATTCATTTTGCAGATACACCGGGGCGGATGCCTGCTGCAGCGTACATTGGTTTTGATCGTTGTGTCGCCGACGTACATTCCAGAAGAATGAACGGATTTCCGGAATGCTGCTGGCGGCGATGTATTCCAGGCTGGCGTCGTAAACGCTCAGAACCGTGTCTCCGACGAATGGTTTTCCGTCCAGATCGGTGAGCTTCAGCTTAACAGTGGCTTCTTCACCCGGTCGGTAACGATCCGCAGACGGAAGCACTTCGACGTTGGCAATTTTCTTTTCCGGTGGGACGACGATTTCACGCACTTCGCTGTGGATGCGACCATCGGCAATCGTCAGTGCTTCCACAAAAATGTTGGGCATGTCGTCGCGAGCGATCTTGATGTCTACGGTTGTGCTTTTGCCATCCAGTTGCAGAACCTGCGGTTTGGGGCACAGCCCATTCATCGGACGCACGAACAGCAGCACCGTGCTGTTGTTCCTGTTGGTGTTGATCTGCAGCGTCGCCGTTTCTCCTGGCTGGTACTCACGTTTTTCGGTGATGAGTTCCAGGTCGTTAAAGCGGTACCCGCGACCATTCTGGTTAGCGCCTCGGACATACAGCAGATATCCGCCTTCTGCTTCGTGTCCTTCGGAATCAGTCACCTTCACGGAAATCCGGAACTGTCCGGCGTCCGGGACCACCATCTTCAGGGCAGCTCGACCATCGTCTGCTGTGGCGATATTCCAGGATTCGACTTCGTTTTCGACGGGCTTGTTGTCCTGGTAAGTAACGGCATACAGGATCGCTCTGCCGCTGCCCTTGACGGGCTTGCCGTCCGGCGTGCGCGCCTGCACGCCGACTTCAACGGTGTCACCGGTCTTATAGTGTCCTCGATGTGTCCAGACAAAAACTTTGAACGGTTCGCGGGCGACCAGCACATTACCGGTGCCGGTGATCGTTCGCCGCGACTGATCCACAACTTCGGCCGTGATTTTGTAATTGTGATCGCTGTCGCTGTGTTCACGCAGTGCGGCGGCGGTATCGATATCGATCACAAACATGCCGTTCTCATCGATTTCCGCATCTCCTTCGACGACGATTTCCGGAGGATCGGGATTCCAGCCTCGCCAAATGGGAATCGGTGCATAGCAGCCCCAGCGAGACCAGCCGGGGTACCACGCGTGATCCGGTGAGAACCACCAATAGCCGGGCGAATACAGCCAGTCCCAACGAGCCACTGGGTACCAGCGACTGTCCTTCTTTGTGCGTTCCACTTTGTAGTGAACGCTGGCTTCTGTGACGGGAGCTCCAAAGTAGTACTTCGCGTTGACTTTTGCCTGAATCTTTTCGCCCAGCATCACCGGCTTGTCCGGCGCGTCGATCGTGACTTCGAATTCCGGTTTGCGGTACTCTTCAACCTGAAAGCTGCCCTGCCCGATGGCGCGGACGCCATTGACGGTGTACACCTCGGGTTTGCCGTTGCGCTGGCGAGTTCTTTTTTGTGAATATCGGGTCCCGACGACCAGCGCATAGCGTCCCAGGGTCGCATTCTCCGGGATGGCCCACTGTCCGTCGATGCCGGCCCAGCGGTCGGTCGTGACGTCTTTTTCCAGCACGACGTCGCCTTTCGGATTGCGAATCTGCAGCACGTATGCCTTGTTGGCGTAGAGTGCGTTGTCCTGACTGAAGCGAGGCTGCCGGACCCACAGACGAAACTTTACGTCGTGCTTTGGTCGGTATACCGGACGGTCGGTGATGCTGTAGACTTTGATTGGGCTATAGCTCAGCGGTGAGATCTTCTGTGGATTCCACACACCGTTGAACCCATCGTACGCCATGCGTCCGTCCCTGGTGCGCACGATCGTCAGCCACTGAAAGTTGCGATCCAGCTGCTGTTGTTCCGGTACGCACAGACCGTTACCGTCCGTACGATCCGCAAAGCGTTTCGTCAGGACTCGGTATTCACGTGTACGGCCGACGCGTTCCTGTCTCCAGCCAAAGAATTCCAGATCAGCATTGGCAATCGGGTTGCCGCTGACAGCATCCGCCACGAAGTGCAGAGTGCCTTCTTCGATGCGTTTGCGAGTAATCGCGGTGTCTGTCACCCAGATAACCATTCTGGCTTCGTTGCCACCCTTGATCCTGCCGGCCACGAAGTACGCACCCGCTTTCTGCAGCGAAGTCGAGACGGTCTGGACGGCATCAAAGTGGTGATCAGGCGGGTTGAGATCCAGATTCCACCGTGCGACGGGCGGGCCGAGGTATTTGTTCTGATTGTTGTTGATCAGCTGGAAACCAATGTTTTCGATCTGAGTCTTTTGATAGTCGATGCGACCGGGTTGGCTCTGCAAATACGTCTTTGTGTCAGTCAGCAATTGATCGATGTCGACGGGGCGCGCCGTGAATGAAATCTCTGTCCCGTTGCGATAACGGATTTCGAATGTCGCTCCCTCGCCCGCTGTCTGGACATTGACACTCTGAAACTGCACCCAGTTCTTCAGAATCTGATCAATGCGATTCTGCAGGTTGGTTCGATCCTGTTTGTCGGTGGCGAGCTTCAGGATCCGTTTCAGCAGCTCAGCTGCCGGAGAGTATTGCTGGCGGTTCATGCGCACGTTTGTCAGTGCGTCGAGTGCCTGACGCTGCTGATCGTCTTCTCGCGCGATGACGCCCTTAATGATGGCAACGTGGTTGAATTCGTCCGGAAGCTTGATGCGTTTCGTGCCGCTGGCCAGATGGGCGACGGTTTCAGAATCATCCAGTTCATGTAACACCCAGGGCTCGATGTCATTGGCGTCTGCTTCCCCGGCATTCTGCTGAACGGGTACGACGACCCTTGACTGTCCGCCCCGCACGCCGAACTGTGACTGCAGAAACGCGGCCCATTCGAGTTCGATTTCACTGCCACGACGAGGATCAGCCTTCACAGTCTGCTGCAATGCCCATCGCCAGCGTTCGCCGTCGGATGCCGCGGCTTCCCATGATTGTGGCAACTGATGGAAGACGGGATTCCCGTCTTTGTCCACCGGTGCCCCTTTGGATAAGCTACCGCCGGGTGGAGCGAAGCCGCGACCACGTTGAACAGCTGAAGAGCTCACGGAAAAGAAACCGAGGCCTCGACCCGATTGGTCGGGTTCGTCATAATCGGGCAGTACGGCCAGATCTGTCAGAAGCTGAAGTTTCCACGCAGCGTTCCAGCGGGGCTGTCCTATGATGTCTGACAGCGAATGATAGACATCGGATCGCTCGCGCGGCTGTGGCTGTTTGTCGTCCTGCAGTAACGCGACGGCCTGCAACAACAGTTGGATCGCCCGGACACGATCTCGCGCGGCGGCACTTACCATCTTTCCGCCGCCGCGGTGGTAACCACGTTCAAACTGTCCGGCAATCAGAAATCCCTGCTGCGGCACTTCGCCATTCAGCATTTGAGCGGCGCGAAGCAGCAGCCGCCAGTTTGACGCATGCGTGGCCACGGCGTTCTCAAAGAATTCGTCAAACTCTTTGTGGCGATTCAGTCGAGCAATGCAATTCACCGCTCGACCAAAGTCATGGGTTAGGCTTGCACCATCGTTATCCTGGTCCAAAGTCAGTGTCTGATAGAGATTCAGCGCTTCGGAAAAGTTGTTGTCGCTGAAGAGTTTGTCTGCCTGGGTACGCTGGGCCGATCGGTCCTGCATGGCCAGTGGTTCTGTGAAAAAGGCGTGGGCGAACAGCGCAGAACAACAAACGCTGGCCATGACAGCCAGCACAAACAGAATCCTTTGCATGGAATCATGCTTTCCGAATTGGTGCGGGACGGCCCGCAAGCCGACGCGAGCTAACGCTCGGGAATTGGAGATCCGTTTCCGTTGGACGTTCGCATCGTGTGTTGAAAATGCAGAAAAAAGTCTGGTGAACGCTTTTCTGGCGGAACGTTAACGACCCCAAATCAATTGAACCAGAGGGATCACGGACGTCTTGTCCCGAAGAACGTACTGAAGTACATAGACGCGGCCTGCCTGCTTAAGTTTCACAGAATCGCGTTCCGTTCACGAATTTTTTTCGGCGGGCCAGACTGCCGTGCACCAGCAATCTCCGTGGGCGGGTTTTGCTTACGCAAGACTGTTTGTAAAAAGCTTGTAAATCTCTGACTGACAGTTACGCTGACTCGTCGTATCGACGTTCACCTGACAGCGATTTGACGATCGAGGGCAGGGGAAAGGGGCCTTTCCTGACGCGTTCGGATGTGCACACAGCAAACGCGTTCTGATTACAAAAACACTGACTTCTGTGACTGGACGTATGCAGACCAAATCAAAAAGAGATGCTCTGGCTGTTATGAACTGGCCAGTTTTTCAATCTGCCGTCCTCAGGCGTCGCAGGTTGCAGCTGATTATTGCGTGTTTGGTCGCCGTGTTGCCTGGTGGGCGCTGTCACGCCGACGAACTTGAGCAGCGGATCGATCGCAGCGTCAATCGAGCGCTGCAGTGGCTGGCGACCGAACAGATGCCTTCGGGAGCATGGCGAGCGGACAACTACGGAGAGTCCACGGCGGCGACCTCACTGGCAATCATGGCCTTTATGGCGGCGGGACACGTCCCCGACGAAGGCCCGTATGGTCGACACCTGACGAAAGGCGTGGCGTGGGTTCTGAGCGAACAACAGGCCAACGGTTTGTTGGTCGGAGCGAAACGCAGTCACGGGCCGATGTACAGTCACGGCATTGCGACACTGATGCTGGCGGAAGTTTCCGGCATGGTGAATGCGTCTCAGGCTGACCGCTGTCAGACAGGTCTGGAACGCGCGACAAAGTTGATCGTTGATGCGCAGAATCATCCGAAAGGACGTCAGCACGACGGCGGCTGGCGATATCAGCCGACCAGTGGTGACGCGGATCTGAGCGTGACCGCATGGCAGTTACTGGCTTTGCGAGCGGCCAAGGACATCGGCTGCGACGTGCCGAGTCAGAATATTGACAGGGCGATCGCGTACATCAAGCGTTTGCGAGTCGAACGTGGCGGAGGATTTGGCTACATGGCCGGACACGGTGCTACGGTGACTCGTTCCGGAACAGGCATTGTCGCGTTGGAAGTCTGCGGAGAACATCGGACACCGGAAACGATGGCGGCTGCGGCTTTGATTCTGTCGCGGCCTTTGACGAAGCAGGAACACTATTTCTATTATGGTGTTTATTATTGCACCGTAGGAATGTATAAAGTTGGCGGAGACGAATGGCAGCTGGCTCGACCTGTGCTGTACGAATCCGTTTTGGATCTGCAGCACCCGGCAGGTTTCTGGCAACCCATTCACGGTAGCGAACGGGGGGCCGGCAACACGTATGCGACTGCCATGTCACTGTTGGCGCTGTGCATCGAATACGGATACCTGCCAATTTATCAGCGGTGATTCAGTACGTCCTGTTTGCAGCGACCAGCGGGAGCGGACCATTTTATTCCGAGCGTTAGCTCGAATCGGCATGCGGGCCGTCCCGCACAGACCAGAGCGGAATCCGCTCGGATGTGCACGCGGCGAAAGGTTTTTGACAGAAGAAAGGTTGACGCCCGCGACCGTGAGTGTGCACACCTATTTGAAATCTGCTTTAGTGAGACAACAATGTCATTCTTTGGGATTTTCTTCGCGCCAGTTCCAAAACTCTTCTGGTCGGAATATTCGGGCGAACCATTCTTTAACTGCATCGACTGCGACGTTCCTCTTATTGAATCCAACGTCTATGTGATTCAAAAGCGATACGTGGCGGGCGAAGCCGTTTTTGAAATGGCCATGTGCGAACGCTGTCGTGACAAACTGACCCAGGAATACTCGGAGGAAACACGCGGCAACATTACCGCGTACATGAAAAAGCAGTTTCAGAAAAGCGCGGCAGCCGGCCTTGACGATGTTGAGGGAACGCAGATTATTGAGGTCCGCGAAATTGAAGAGCCCGAGGACGGCGAGGCATTATTACAGCGGTGCATCGAACACTGTCTGGTCTGCGGAACTGAACGCAGCAAGTGCCACCGTTATTCGCTGGCCGGGTTGTGCCGAGACAATGAAATCGTCGCACAGGTCACGCCCATCAGCCAGACACCGCTGATGGTGTGCGAAAAGTGTGAAATGGGCATGGCAGATCTGGTGTCACAGCAGACGCGAGATTCGTGGGATCGCTTTGTCGAGGAACATTTCGACTGTCCTCCCGGCGTGGAGGTTGATTCTCCGAGCAGCTACCCGATGGCGTTTTAGACTCAGTCAGTGATTGTGGCGCGGCACGCGTTCGGCGACCTTGTGGTAATTCGTGGCGAAGTCGAAACAGCCTCCGGTGGCCAGCTGCCCCACGCAATCTCGATAAATTTCCTGCCACGGCGTTTCGTTCGTGATTTCCGGCGGCACATGGTTTTGGCGGCGTTCTGCCAGTTCTTCGTCTGAAACCAGCAGCGTGACCGTTCGATCGTTCAGATCAATGCGGACGGTGTCATCTGTCTGCAGCAGCGCCAGGTTGCCGCCGGCGGCGGATTCGGGGGATGCATTCAGCAGTGAAGGGCTGGCTGATGTTCCGCTCTGTCGGCCGTCACCCAGCGTCGGCAGCTGATTGATTCCTTTCTGAAGCAATGCGGCGGGCGGCTGCATATTGACCACTTCGCCACTGCCGGGATAACCGATGGGGCCGCATCCTCGTATCGCCAGCAGGCAGGATTCGTCGATATTCAAAGACGGATCTTCAATGCGCGCGTGATAGTCTTCCGGGCCGTCGAACACAACAACGCGGGATTCAAAGCAGTTTTCGCTACCCGGTTTCGACAGGTAGCGTGCTCGAAAGTCGTCGCTGATCACGCACGTCTTCATTAATGCAGAATCAAACAGATTGCCGGACAGCACCAGGAATCCGGCCTGCTGCATCAAAGGCGCCTGGTAGGATCGGATGACGTTGGTGTCCTGGGTTGTGTTGTCGGCCACATTTTCGGAGATTGACTTTCCGGAGATGGTCAGCGCATCGGCATGGATTTTTCCGGCGGTCAGAAGTTCATTGACGACCGCCGGGACACCTCCGGCACGGTGAAAACCTTCGCCCAGGAACTCACCTGCCGGCTGACAGTTCACCAGCAGTGGAATATCGTAACCGACGTCTTCCCAGTCCTTGATCTCCAGTTCGACGCCAACGTGCCGTGCGATGGCGGCCAGATGCGGCGGCGCATTGGTGGAACCACCGATGGCGGTGTTCAGGGCGATGGCATTTTCGAACGCCTGTCGCGTCAGAATGCGATCTGGTGTCAGATTCTCGTGGACGATCTCTACGGCCCGCTGCCCGGTTTCGTAAGCCGACTGCATGCGTTCCCGATAGGCGGCGGGAATCGACGCGCTGCCCGGCAGCGACATTCCCAGAACTTCGG
>JAPYTO010000235.1 GCA_029941865.1 Fuerstiella sp.
GCGACCGTGCTGGCCAAAATTGAAGGTCGAAATCCAGCCTACAGCGTCAAGTGTCGAATTGGGGCGGCCATGATCTGGGATGCTGAGGAACGGGGAGTCCTTAAGCCTGGAATGGAAGTTGTTGAACCCACCAGCGGCAATACGGGCATTGCGCTGGCATTTGTTTGTGCCGCTCGGGGCTACAAACTGACACTGACAATGCCGGACACGATGTCGGTGGAACGGCGGATGATGCTTCGTGCATTTGGGGCCAATCTGGTGCTGACTCCGGGAGCGGAGGGAATGAAAGGAGCCATCAATAAAGCAGCTGAAATCGCTGAACAGGACAAGGCGTTCCTGCCCCAGCAGTTTTCGAACCCGGCCAACCCCGCCATTCATCAGAAAACCACGGGGCCGGAAATCTTTGAGGACACGGACGGCAAGGTAGATTATTTCGTTTCGGGAGTTGGGACTGGCGGAACCATCACGGGGGTCAGTCGCTTTCTGAAGCAGGACAAAGGTCTTCCTGTGAAGTCCATTGCCGTCGAGCCGACCACAAGCCCCGTGTTGTCCGGAGGAGATCCAGGTAAGCATCCTATCCAGGGAATCGGCGCGGGATTTATTCCTGATAACTGTGACACCAGTCTGATTGACGAAGTGGTTCAGGTTTCCGGTGAAGAGGCCATTGAAATGGCGCCTCGACTTGCGCGGGAAGAGGGCATTATTTCGGGCATCAGCTGCGGGGCTGCGATGGCCGCAGCTCTGAAAGTCGCCGCTCGACCGGAAAACGAAGGCAAGACGATCGTCGTGATTCTTCCGGATTCGGGTGAGCGGTACCTTTCCACGCCAATGTTCGAATACGCTCGGGAGGTCTAGCAGGCTGTCCGAATACGTCTGTTCTCGTGAGCGGCACGGCGCTAGCCGCCTGTTATTGGCAGTGTTTTCACCCGCGGCTAGCGCCTTGCCGCTCACTGTTTCAGGTAACCGGACAGTCCCCTGGCGGGGGCACGCGTTCTTTGTTGCGAGCGATCCTTGATCTGAGGCACTGGTCTCCTGATCGAAAAATGCTGCAGTTAAGATTCGGGCACGGCTGCGGTTTTGTGTGCTGACCAGACGTATTGCTGGTCAGCACCATCTGGCCGATGCTTTCCGATTCGGATTTTCACTATGTCCGCCACGTTTTTGTCTGCTGAGGATCTGAAAACTCAGCTTCGTCAGCATTTGGCGAGAGACCTTCAAGCCGTCAATCGCATTCTGGCTGAGCAACTGCGTACATCCAGCGCCTTTGTGTCAGACATCACAGAACACGTCTCGCGCTATCGGGGTAAGCAGCTTCGGCCGATGCTGCTGCTGTTGATTCATCGCATGATCGCTGGCGAGGCGACTGCGGAGTCGCGGATGCTGGCGGCCGCGATTGAGATGATTCACACGGCCACGCTGGTGCATGACGACGTCATAGACGAAGCTGATATGCGGCGGCATGTGGCGACCGTTCATCGGCGGTGGAACACGGAAACCAGCGTTTTGCTTGGTGATTATCTGTTTTCCCGAGCCTTTCAACTGGCCGCGTCGACGGGAGACGCGGAAGCGTGTCGTCTGATCGGCCTCGCCACAAATCGCACGTGCGAGGGGGAATTGAACCAGATGGCGGCAAGCCTGGAAGATGCCACGTCAGAAATCGACTACTTCCGCATTGTCCGCGATAAAACGGGGCAGTTGTTCGGGCTGAGTTGCCTGTTGGGAAGTCGTGCTGGAGGCGGAAATGATGCACAGCAGCGGACAGCCCGTCGATTCGGGCTGCGTCTGGGCATGGCTTTTCAGATTGCCGACGATGTACTGGATCTGAACGATTCCGGAGACGTAACCGGAAAAGACGCCGGAAACGATCTTCAGAACAACCGACAAACGCTGCCCGTCATTCGGGCGATACAATTGGTGCCCAAGCAGGACCGTCCTCGAATCACACAGATTCTGGCCGAAGAATCTCCGGAGAATCTTGCCGATCACGAGGAGATCCAGGCGGGAATACGGTCTGCACGCGATACGGCCAACGCGTTGACGGAGCGGGCCATTGCTGACCTTGCACGCTTCCCCGTCGGCCCCGATCGCAGCCTGCTGCAAGCGATCGCATCATTTGCCGTGTGCCGTGACGCATAGGTCATTGAGGGGAAATAGACGAGAAGTTTTCGTTCGACAATATCCCATGGGGGGGCGTCATAAGTTACCCGGTTTACCGGGCCGGAAGTCGGTCGCGTTGTAACGGATATTTGCCTTCTGTCGGATGTAGAGAGCATCAAGCTGCATCAACGGCTCGCCGAAGATCAGAGAGACTTGCCCTGCTGCGGGCATGCTCTTCTGTTAAGAATCTTCTTCATCTGCCGGAGCCACTTGATGCAATCGCACAGGCTGACCGTCCACTTTCGGCTTTTTCTGCTGGTGTCTGTCTCACTGGTGTCCGTCACTGCAGACGGCCAGGAGTTGAACGATCGATTTCCGAATGAACTCAACTCCGACGTTGAGGAACCGCGGATCGCTCTGCCGGAAGTTCGCCGCACGTCTCCGTTCCGCCGGGTTTCACGGTCGCGTCGGCAGTCCAACGACGAACTTATCGAACTCTGTAAAGAGTCGGTAGACACAACAGCACGTCGCCTGTTGTCGACCGAAAGCCACACCCCCTGGCAAATCATGCATGGTCTGCTGGCTCTGCGTCATGATTTTCAGATTCAGCACGAGGGGCAAGCCATCTCCGGACTCGACTGGGTGGCACAGGGACAGGTCTTCGACAACGAATACTGGTTCGAATCGTCACGCCATGGCGGACGGGCACATCCGTACAGTCGGCCCTATGCGTTTGAAGGGCACGCGAATCAGTTTCTGGCAATTCTCTCCATGTGCGGAATTGAACTGAACCGCACGTTTGGCACGTCGTCCGGCCCGATCACGATGCGCGGTATGATCAACAACGCGCAGAAGACCGTGAAGGAGAAGGACGAACCGACCTGGACGCTGTGGGCCTTAAGTCGTTATCTGCCGTCATCAGCGCAATGGCGAAGCGAAGATGGCGAGCCCTGGAGCATTGAGAAACTCGTTCAGATACAGACAGCCAAGCCGATGCAGGGGTCACCGTGCGGTGGAACTCATGGCTTGTTCGCTCTGGCTCATGCCAGAAATGTTTACCTGAGGCAGAGAAAGCCATTGCGTGGCGTGTGGCTGCAGGCGGAATACAAAATTCGCAAGTACATCAATACAGCCCGTATGCAGCAGAACGCAGACGGAACACTGTCGTCAAATTTCTTTCGGGGCAAGGAATACGACCCGGACTTCAACAAACGGATGGCCAGTGCCGGCCATGTTCTTGAATTCCTGATGATCGCGCTGCCACAGAACGAACTTGGCGAACGTTGGGTCCGCCAGGCGATCGAGGCGACGGCTCGCGACCTGCTGAACAATCGCAAAGCGTACGTCAAGTGTTCGCCCCTGTATCATTCCGTCAATGCCCTGAACATCTATCTGGACCGAGTTAACCCGATGGTGCCCGCCGATAAGATCGCGAAAGGTCGGAAAGAGCCCAGAACCGCCAAGCTCACTCCCCGAAACAGTGTGTCCGACGATCCGCCGCTCAAATCAGTTCCGGTCACCAGCATCACACGCAGTCGGCCGCTGGCTGGCGACGGACAGCCGGAAAGCACGAACTCAAACCCTTCTGACACAATGCCTTCGAAAGAAGGGGCGACGGAAGCTGACGCGGCGACTCCAGTCACTGGTGAGGCTGTGCCATTGCGAGAAGTTCCGGATAAGAACGATCCATCGAAAATCGCCACAAAACCGACCACCATCATCATCGAAACCGATCAGACAAAGTGGAAGGCGACGCCACCGGAGCGGCGGACACCGATCTCGGTTGATGCCAACATGATCAATACCGAAATCAACGAATCCGCAGCGTCCGCCGTCCCGGATCAGACCGAAGCGGCGAATGTGCCGGATCCTGAAAATGATGCCGACACAGCTGAGGACGTCGGGGCCGAGGACGAATCAGCACCATCGGCGGCCGCGGACGAATCGGAACTTGACGACCTGACCGTGACTCCGTCTCCCGTCCAATCGGTGTCAAAGTCACGCGTTGTGGGTCTGGAGCCGGAGGTCAACGTCGAAGTGACGGCTGAGAGCGTTGCCACGGCGACTGAGTCGGTCGCGATACCGGAGGGGCCATCGTCGGCAGAGGATGCAGGGACAGGGGATCCCGAAGGTGCCACTCAGGCTCTGTCGCCGATCGTGGACGCCATCGGGCTGGCCGACGGAATGTCTGTGGCCGACATTGGCAGCGGAACGGGACTGTTTCTGCCGTTGTTGTCCGACGAAGTCGGGGCGGCGGGACGCGTGTTTGCCATCGACGCTTCACCACGGCTTGTCGCACACCTGGAAGAGCGCGTTGCTGCGGACGGGTTGACCAATGTAGACGTCGTTTATAGCGACGAAGATGCTTTGGCGCTCGTTGACAACCAGGTCGATCGAGTTTTCGTCTGTGATGCCTACAGTAGTTTTCGAAATGCTGCGGCAATGCTGTCGTCCATTCGTAGCAGTCTGCAGCCGGACGGCGAATTGATTATCGTCGAGTCTGTACCGGCTGGCGAATTGCTGGAAGTTGATGACGATGGTGCTGACATCGAAACCAGCAGACAGGCGATCCAGGCCGCAATTGAGGAGGCTGGCTTTGAATACGTGGAAGAAGTCTCTATTCCGGACTTTGGCGCCGGATTCTTCCTGCGATTCCGCAGATCTTCGGAATAGGTTTGCGCCGAAATCGCGTTCGTTGAGGCAGAGCGTGGCAGTGCTTAGCGGTCCTGCGGCGTTTGGCGCTGACTTGTGGCCGCGAAGAACGGGTTTCAATCGCAGTTTTGTTACTCCCACGAGCCAGAGCGGTTCATGAGACTAAGTAAACTGGTCTGGCAGGTTGCCCGGATACGTCGGTCCTTGTGCGCGGTACCGCGCTAGCCGCCGGTTATTGGCAGTGTCTTCACCCGCGGCTAGCGTCTTGCGGCTCACTGTTCAGGTAGCCGGACAGCCAACTAAGTCCCGGATTCGAACACGTCATCCAGCGATTGGCCGATGCCGATTTTTTCCGCAGCGGCCTCATAAAGTTTCATCGCCTCCGGCAGGACCTCACGAAGTGCCGACGACCGATGTGTATCCGATGGATGCGTGGAAAGAAATTCTATCGGAGCGGCTCCGTTTTTCTGCCCGGCAAATCGTTCCCAGAATATCGGAGCTTCGGATGGATCATAACCGGCCCTGGCCATCATCATGATGCCAATGTGGTCGGCTTCCAGTTCATGTTTCCGGCTGAACGGCAGGATGGCGCCGTACTGCGCACCATGTCCGTATGCCGCCAGGACAATCTGTTGAGTCGTGTCCTTTTTGTCCCGCATCACGAAGGCCACTCCGTCTTTGACCTTGTTCTGCACCATCTGATGCGTCATCCGCTCACCACCGTGACGAGCAATGGCGTGTGCGATTTCGTGAGACATCACGACTGCCAGGCCTGCCTCATTCTGGCAGATCGGAAGGATGCCGGTGTACACAGCCACCTTTCCGCCAGGCAAACAGAATGCATTCTGCGTTTCCGCTTCGATGACATTGAACTCCCAGTCGAAGTCAGGTCGATCTGCGACCGCCGCGATGCGTTGCCCCACGCGGCGGACAATTTCAGCGGCGGTTTCGTTTTTGGTGACCGGTTCCTTTTTCAGGACTTCCTGATAGGCCGTGAGTCCCATCCTGTTTTCTTCGGATTCGGACACCAGCAGCAGCTGTCGACGCTCTGAAACAGGCACAGACTGGCAGCCAATCGATACCAGGCCAGCGGCGACCAGGCCGAATAATCCGGCGCCGACCAACAGACGCTGATGCCGGAATGACTGTCTCGCGATTTTTATGTCCATATCCGTGATCCACTGAATCGAAATACTTAGGGGGGCGAAAAACATTTCCTCACAACAGGCCCTCGCTGCCGAGCCGAATTGGTCTGCTGTTCTCCCGTTGTTGTGGAAATCTAAGGAAATGTCGGCCGTCAGGGCAACGGTGTTTGCCGTGATGTCCGTCGCTGTATTCGTGAACCTGTGCTCATCACTGAATGTCCCTGCGTTTGTCTGCCTGTGAAATGTTTGTCGCGGCAATTTTTGCGTGAATGGGGCAGCTGCTTGATTTCCTGCGTGGGCCGGTAGAATTACGGTGGTTCACCGTTTCCCACAACTTTCCAGAAGATGCTGCCGCTATGGCCACAGACAGTGCGACTCAGGGCCCGTTGAGTGCCGTTCCCGATAAACGGGGGCGATTTGGCGAATTCGGACGACGTTACGTGCCGGAAACCCTGATGTTTGCCCTCGACGAACTCGCTCAGGCATACGAAGACGCAAAAAAGGATCCCGCCTTTGACGAGCGGTTTCGGGATCTGTTGAGAAACTACGTGGGACGGCCCAATCCGTTGTACTTTGCCGAACGGCTTACGGAACGCTGTGGTGGCGCAAAGATTTTCTTCAAACGAGAAGATTTGAACCTCACCGGTGCCCACAAGATCAACAATACCATCGGTCAGACTCTGCTGACAATGCGAATGGGCAAGACCCGCATCATCGCAGAAACGGGTGCTGGTCAGCATGGCGTGGCGACTGCGACCGCCTGTGCGCGGTTCGGTTTCCCATGTGTGGTCTACATGGGCGAGGAAGACGTTCGTCGGCAGAAGTTGAACGTCTTCAACATGCGAACGATGGGGGCAGAAGTGCGGCCGGTGACAACCGGCAGTCGCACTCTGCGAGACGCCATCAACGAAGCCATGCGTGACTGGATGGCTTCTGTCCGCGACACGCATTACATCATTGGCAGCGTGGTGGGGCCACATCCGTTTCCGATGATGGTACGCGATTTCCAGTCGGTGATCGGTCGTGAGACTCGTGAGCAGTCCTTGAAGAAGATTGGTCGTCTGCCGGACGAAGTGATCGCCTGTGTCGGCGGCGGTTCAAATGCCGCGGGTATGTTTTATCCGTTTGTTGACGACGAAAAGGTCGCATTGACGGGAGTCGAAGCCGGCGGGCGCAGCGACAAACCGGGGGACCATGCCAGCACGTTAACGTATGGTCAGCCTGGCGTTCTGCACGGCAGTTACAGCTACGTGCTGCAGGATGATGACGGGCAAACGTGTGATGTACACTCCATTTCAGCGGGCCTGGATTATCCTGGCGTGGGGCCGGAACACAGCTATTGGAAAGACACAGGTCGAGTCAACTACGTGAGTGCCGGTGACGAGGAAGCGTTGGATGCTTTCACAGTCATGGCTCGAACAGAAGGCATACTTCCGGCCATCGAAACGTCCCATGCAATCGCCTACGCGATGAAGGCGGCAGCGAAACGAAACAAAGATGAGGTCATCGTGGTCTGTTTATCCGGACGAGGTGACAAAGATGTCAACGAAGTCGCTCGCCTGACCGGACAGGAGCTGTAATGTCGGATTCCGATCCTGTCAACGTAGAGGAGCGTCTGGTTCGCATTGAGTCTGCGTTGGCTCATTTGCAGCACGACGTCGAAGAACTGAATGCCTCACTGACGAGGCACTTCGGACGGATGAAGGGTTTCGAGGCACGGTTCACTCGCATCGAGCACGGGCTGGAATCGATGGCCGAAGAATCGGATGTACGTGACCCGGAAAACGAAAAGCCGCCGCATTATTGATTCCGCGTACAGCTACTCTGCCAAACGGAGACGTCGCAGCACTGTGGCCGAGTGGTCGCCGGAGGCTCTGAAGACAAATCGCCGCGAAGTTTCACCGGTCTGCTCAATGGCAATTGTCAGTCGGTCTGCGGGTAGAACCGGCTCAACGCGTTCTGCCCATTCCACAAAGCACACGATGTCCGGATCCAGCAGGTATTCTTCCGCACCAATTGCCAGGAATTCGTCAACGCCGCCCAGACGGTAGGTGTCGAAATGGAACACCGGCAGCCGCCCGTCGGCATACGTCTGCATCAACACGAACGTGGGACTGTTGACCCGGGAGGCGTCGGCACCAAGACCGCGGCATACTGAACGGACAAGGCACGTTTTTCCTGAGCCCAGCTGGCCATCCAGAGCCACTGTTAACCCCGGCAACAGCGCATCGGCAAGTCGTCGTCCAGCCAGGTCGGTGTCGGCTTCGCTGTTGCTGTCGAATGTATAGGTGGCATCCATCCGCTGGTCTGACATAGGGAATGAGATCAATCCGGGCCGTGGTAACAGGACTTCGAAAACTTCAATTGTTGCCCCGTGGCATCATGCGGTGGGTTGCCACGTTCTGATTTTCAACAGCGAATCTTTGCCGCCCGCTGCAAAATTCTGATTTCAGTGGCTTATGCAGTCAAGCGGCTCGCGTTTTCACAGATAGATGTTGGTTGTTGCTGAAGCACACGGCACAGCAGTTTAGTTATTGTCGTAGACGTTTCTGGCTCGTGGCAGCAACCCAACTTCTATCGAAAGGCGTTTTTCGCGGCCACAAGTCAGCGTGAAACGCTGTAGTCAATATCGCTCATACAAATATTCGGGAAAGAGGAGGGAGGGTGGGAACCAATAGTGCGAAGTACTGTTTCGGCTATTGGTTTCTGACACCCTTTCCGTTTCAGCAAACAACAACGCAAACGCCGGAGGAGATGTTACGAATGTTGGGGAGCCTGAGCGAACAGCAAATTCGGAAATTGGAAACGCAGGTCGTGCGAGGGGACGGCACCGCCATGGAGACGCTGTTTGACCTGTCGCATGGACGTCTGTCACGTATTGCCGGTTTTCGTATGCCGACTGAACTACGCAGGACAATGAGCGTCAATCACCTACTGATGGCCGCTCGCATGCGGGCGATTCGGCGACAGACTGAATTCGCGGTGGCGGCGACTCGATCACATTTCGTCTGGCTGAGACAGGTTCTGCTGCACACGATTGACGTCATTCAGAAACGGTTAACGCGTGGATTTGATGGCACCGGAAGGCTACCGCTGACTAAGAAACCTTCCGCCATGTTTCTGAAATCCCTTGCGGATGTTGACAAAGAGATTCTGCTGCTGCGGCACTTCGAAGAACTCACCAATCAGGAAACGTCCATCATTACCGGAATCTCGCCACAGGGCGTCAGCATACGGTACATGAATGTGATTCGCGAACTTGCTGAAGCTCCGCGAGACGTTTCGTTGTCAGCCGGTAGCGAAGGAATCGCCGTATATGCCTGACCCTGCTGAACTTGTCCTGGATGGTCTCAGCACTGTCACATCAGATGTGAACAAGGATCGTGACGCGCTGGAAATCATTGTCAGTCGGTTTATGGAGGACCACCGACGACTTCTGAATCCCAGCATCGAAGACTACGCCGGTCTGCATCGGGAACAGGCAGACACCATTCGCAAAGTTTTCCCCATTCTGCTTGATCTGGAACATAACCGAGACCTTGCCGCGGCTCGGGTGAGAAGCGAACAGTTTCCGCACAGCCTCCCGATCACGAAACTTGCACACTATCGGCTTGAAGCCGAGACACATCGAACGGCGACCACGATCGTCTACCGCGCATCGCATGCACGTACGGCTGACGCTGTTTCTGTCACGGTTCTGCCCTGGAAGGCAGACGGTGTCCCTCGGTTGCGACTGCAGTTCGAACGAGAAACGGCTATTGCCCAGCGACTGAAGCATCCCGGCATCATGCCCGTTCTGGATGTCGGGTGCGACGACGGCTACTTCTTCTTCGTCACTCCATTAGTCGCGGGAATCAACGGTGCCGCCCTGATGGCTCGATTTACTGACGGAGCGCAACGCTGGGGACGTATCGCACGCGGTGACTGGGAAACGTTTTCCCGGATTGGCGCACAGCTGGGCAATGCTTTGCAATACGCGCACCAAATGGGCACTCTGCACAACGACATTCGGCCCGGCAGCATTTTTATCTCCAGGTCTGGCAACGCCTGCCTGCAGAACTTTCGACTTGAGCAGTGTGCGCAGACGTCGTCGACAGAAAGCTGCGACGACAACGACGTGCAGGTTGCTCGATACGTGCCTCCCGAATGTCTCAAGGGAAGTCGTGACGAACGCTCTGATGTTTTCTCATTGGCGTCCACACTGTTGATGCTGACAACTCAACCTTCAGCTGCTGACGCAATGCCTGTGCACCGGGCTACGAACTCATCATGGACGACGTCCCGTCGTTTCCTGCGTTGGAAAGTCGCCCGAATGCCGCGGTGCTTCGCTCAGGTTCTGCAGAAAGCGATGGCCGCGGATCCCGGCAAACGATTTCAGTCGGCCGCTAAATTTGCCGCAGCGCTGAGCAATGTCGGCACAATGTCGGCACAA
>JAPYTO010000236.1 GCA_029941865.1 Fuerstiella sp.
TCAATAATTACAAAAGAGAATACTCCGGCGTCCAACGCTGGATTGACGAGACGATTGAGTTCGCCAAAGAACACGGCTACGTCAAGACACAAACCGGCCGCCGCCGCTACCTGCGGGATATCACTTCCCGCAACAAATCTCTGGCAAATGCGGCAGAACGTCTGGCGATGAACAGTCCTATCCAGGGCACCGCCGCCGACATGCTGAAACTGGCCATGATCAAGGTTCATCGAGCTCTGAAGGCGGGCGGCTTTCAAACGAAGATGCTGCTGACCGTTCACGACGAAATCGTCTTTGATATGCTGAAGTCAGAACAGGACACGATCATGCCCGTCATCGAAAACGCCATGAAAACGGCTCTTCCGATGAACGTGCCCATTGTCGTGGAACTGGGCACCGGCACAAATTGGTTAGAGGCGCATTAGTAACGCCTGGCGGCGATCTATTTGCGACGTCGTTCGCGGATGATCGTCTTCGCCTGTTGATACAGCTCTTTTCGAATCCGGGATAAGGCGATTTTCAGATCGGCGGCGGACCAGCCGATCTGTTGGCCGGCCTTCAGCAGCAATTGATGTTCTGATCGAGTCACTTTGCCGTCAACCAGAGCGGCTCGCAGAAGGTGATCCATGAAAATGTTGGCCTGCTGCAGATTCTGAGGCACGGTAATGGGAATGTCCTTCGACGTGGCCGTTGCAAAGATTGTTTTCAGACGGTCCTTTGGTACGCCGCGACTTTGCGCCAGATCGATGATGTGTTTTCGTTCCTTGTCATGCAGTTCGCCATCAACGGTCAAAATGCGAGACAACTCGGTCAGCAGTTCCGGCTCATTCAAAAAGCGATCCCCTTCCAGCCGCTCAACACTACCTGGAGTCTGCAGCAACTGTTCCTGTTCGTCCTGGATGCGGTAGGAATCCACCATGTTGCGTGGGCCGACGTCTTCCAGAACCCAGTCGCCGGAACCGTCGTTCAGCGGTGAACCGCAAAAACCACACGCCTGTGCCCCACCAACGTCAATGGGAGCACCGCAGCCACTGCAACTGAATGACGCGAAGGCGTTGTCAGTATTGCTGGTGGTTCCCTTGCGACGTTTCAAAATCAGGACGTGCGAATAGATCCGTTGATGGCCCAGCACCAGCGGTTTTTTGCGGTCGCCCTTCGCCTTTGTGGCAGACCAGCGGACCATTACCAGAATTCGGTCGAACTCGTCGTCCCCTGCGGGCACGCACTGTACGATTTCCACAACTCCCACGGCCGGCGTTTTCCAGAAGCTGCCGGGTTCATACGCCCAGAGTTTCGGGAACTCCGATATCTGCGCATCCAGTACGGGGGCGGCATAGCTGACGTCATCGAAGTACACGGCCATCATTGATCGCCAGAAAATCACTGAGGCTCGGTCTTCGATGTGTTGAAAGTTCAGGCCCGGGTCGCTTTGCTGCAGTTTGTCCCAGCCTCGTACGGAATGTTGTGCCGGCGGAATAACCCACTCCTGATCCTGAGTGATCTCGGCCAGCACCCAGTCGTATTGACCCGAATTCACAATGGACTGGCACTGCGTGCATTCGGCCTTATCCACGATTTTCACCGGACCGCCGCAATTCGGACACCGGCCCTGAAGAACGGATGCTTCAACGTTGGTCGTTGCACCTGGTCTGCGTGAGAACGACCAGATTTCCGTGAATGTGATGGGCGTCCGATCGCTGTTCCCGGAAACTCGTTTTCCGCTTGTCAGGTCTTCGTTGTAGCTGATGGCAGAAGCAGTAATCCTGACATGAATCGTGTCGAAGTGTTGGTCGGACGTCACTGAAACGATTTCACAGCCGTCGACTTCAACATTCTTCATGCGGTTGCGGATGTTCTCCGCCTTCTGCATCCCAATGTACAGTTCAAAACGCTCACGGACGCCATCGGAAACAAAAGCACGGCAGTGCCGCAGATCCTGCTCGCTCCACGCGTGTTGAGTCGTCACGAATCCGTTGACAACCCGCTGCAGAAAGACTTCCTGATCGAATTCCGGATCACGCCGTTGAATTTCACCGATCGCAGTTTCACGCAGGGCTGATTCCTGAAACTTTCGGCCTCGACGAATGGTGCGAGTGACCCTGAAGTCGCTCTCTGTCTTTTTTCCATGGTAAACGACGAATCCGATCACAATGCACAACGGAATACCGAATTGCGGGTAACGAATGGTAAATTGGATCAGCCAATAAATTGCCGCTCCGTCGCCACCTCCACCTCCGCTGCCCCCGCCTCCGCCACCACCATAATTGCCGCCTCCACCTCCGCTGCCCCCGCCTCCGCCACCACCATAATTGCCGCCTCCACCTGCCTGAGCAATCAGCTCAAGCGGCAACAGGAGAACGTCGAACAGAGCAGGACTTAACATGGCATTGATCAGCATGGTCGACGGAAGTCGACAGTGAAGAGTCGCGATTTACAGTTACGCGGACACGAAGTACCATTATTCCGGGTTCATTTCCACCCGCAGATGCAGAGAGTCGGAACTGTGCGATTTGATGAGCAAAGTGGCGTGCGACTGTATCAGACTGATGTTTCGTTTTTCAGGGCGCCGGAACAGTTGAGCGCCACGGCTGGAGCTGCGCGAAGAGGTATTGCCTTGCGCTATGGTCGTGTCAGGATCATCATGGATCGTTCCGCGAAGAACTCGGGCGAAGAATGTGTCGTCGCAGTCGACGAGGAGACGCCGTTGCTCGACTTCCGGCTGCCGACATGGGCTTCAAAGTTCAGACCGCTGGTTTCGCTGTTTGCACCGATCTGCTGCAACCTGCCCTCGCTGTTCTTTTGCAGCGACACCGGTTGAGTGTTGGTGACGGGAGGCACGCAAAACCAGACAAACGCGGTAACGGTCAGTGTCGTAAGAACAATGAACTTCGCCACAGTGCGTAATCGAAAACGCGATGGGCCGGTCTGGTGTGAATCCGTCTGCATGTTCACCTCAATGCTGGGAGCGAAACAGCACGCCGCGAAACAGCGAGCGATGGGCGTGCCGGTGACGCAACGGAACGAACACCAGTGTAGCCTGGATGACTTAAATTGGCCGTAGTTATCGAGTTTCGTGCATTTCACCATACTGCGTGCGGCGACAGCAGGGTGGCGGGAATCCTGCGCACAGCGTGTGACGCGCGCTGGATGCAGGTCTCTGACCTCGTGTGAGAACCGACCGTAGGTATCCCCTGCCGCGGCGTGTCGTCCGCAGGAATGGAGACCTTCGGTCACCCAATGTGCGGGGTCAGGAGACCCGCGCACGACAGATCGACGTACGGCTACGTCGATCGACGTCGCAGCAGCCACCACATACGGATGCGGCGGGACAGGCCGGATTTCAGCATGCTGATCAGCACCGCGGTTGCAAAGCTGACAACAGCCAGAATGACGGGCTTAGTACCGGACGGCAGGTGAACTCGCCCGAACGAAATGATCCCAACGCCGATTCCCGCCATGCCACCGAGTCCACAGTGAATCACCGCGACTGTCAGATAGCCGTGATTCTTCAGCAATCGCCCCAGCAGGAACGCGAAGGCCGTGAAGCCGATCCCGTAGCCGACTGCCAGCCAACCCAGGTCTCTGCCGATCAGCGAAACGATTCCGGAAAACATCGTGATCGAAAGAAATGGCGGACAGACACCACTGATGGTATCAGCGAAGTCGTCCTTGAAGCTAATCCCGATGACCAGCATGGACGCGAATGCAAGGTGCAACGTGATCATTGCTCGCCAGGTATCGAGCTGAGGGAAATCACGCACAGAAAAATTTGCGGCACATACCAACAGCATCATGCCGATAAACGCCGACGTCGATTCGCGACGACGATACGCGATCATCAGTTGCACGACTCCCAGCACAAGCAGCGGCCAATACGACAGATTCGCCTGCAGCTGCCAGATCCGACTGCCGAAGGCTTGAGGGCCGATCGAACCCGCCAGAAATACCATCGCATAGAAGCCAACCTGGCCGTACCGCACACCTTTCCGCCATGCTCGCGCATACAGCAGTGCCAAACCGATGATCGTGAGAAACACGGGCGATGCAAAATCGCTGACCACGGAATTCGTAAATGACGTATACGCCGGAAGTCGGCTCCACGGGACCAGCCACGGATACGCTGGGATTATCAGCAACGGCGCCGTCAGCATGACACCGCGTTGCAGTTTCGGCAGCTTTTCGACCAACCCGATTTCGAGCAGCACCACAAGTATCGCCAGCAGAAATGGCACCAGCTGATACAGTCCGAATGTCGTGTCCCAGAAGTGCCGCGACCCGAGCGGAGCATCAAACGACATGGTCAGGGAATACGATCGAAAGCACACCGCCAGAGCGATAAACACAAATGGCGTCCACGGGATTAGTGGCCAGTTCCAGGGGGTTCCGTTGTTGGCGACAGCTGCGGCTCCCTTGCGTACAGCTGGAATCAGTGTGACGGTCAGCAGGCCAGCCACCAGCGGAAACGCAGCAATCAACCATCGCGTGGTCTCGACGTCAAACAGCGTCAATTCTCGCAGTAGCAGCGCAGGCCACAGGAAGAACAACGTCAGAAATCCGTACAACGGCAATCGGTAGCCTGCGTTCAGCCGGATCGGCAATCCGCGGATCAGAAACTCAGCCAGCCCGACCGAAAACAGCACACCCGCCACGAACATTTGATAAAGATGTCCGCGACCGTTGTCGCGGTCTGACAGCAGTGTGATGAGTTCGTCGAAGCTGATCGAAATGGCCAGCAACATCAACAGCACGATCAGCAGCAGCGAACGAGCGTCTTCCCAGACCTTTCCGAACCGCACAATCAGGATCGCGGTAACGGCCATCAGAACGGTGATGCCTGCCAGCGACGTCATTAATCCCCATGGTTCCATATAAGCGACGGAGCCGGGGGCAAACAACACTGAGGTGTCGCCGGACCGAAACAGCAGCTTCAGTCCGTACACAAACAGGCACGTACTGATCAAGTAGAACGGATTGTGCACGTAGATTAAAGACAACAACTTCGGAACTTTGGATCGCGACATGGCCTGTCTCCCCGTAGAAGAAAGGAAAAACAACACGCGGCCGACCATCCGGCAGCGCAGGACGGAAAAAAGACGGAACCGAGTTGTTCGCGAGACGGGCTCAGCGACGGGATGTGTGCGATTAACGTACGAAGCAGAACGGCGTACGAGACGACGTGTGTCTCACACGATCGACAGGATGATTAGATGGGAAGAAGCCCCAAACGGCACTGCCGGTTTCAGGGGCTCCACGTTGTGCGATACGCAAGGCGTTGGTTTTTGTCTCTCGAATCCGAAAAACGATCGGGATCAGGACACGGCAGATAACATCGTGGTGGCGCATCAGACTGTTGTGTCGCCACGTTTTCGATGCCGTGCCCTTCCGGCCCAGGCGGGTCGATGTGACGCCATCAATTCTATTTAAGTGTGCGGAGATCGATATTGCTCAAATAGCTGCTGCTCACCGCACCGTCAGGACGTACAGTGGTCAAAATCAAGGCGCGATGGAAAACCGCGCAGAACAGCTGAGCTCCGCCTGTCAGTTTGCTCAGCCTGCGAAACCACGGTGTTGTGGATCATGGTGCACTCGTCTGGGGAGTTCGAACAGGGCTTCGGTCGGAAGCCGAACCAACATTGGAAATCACGGGTAATGAAAGAGCAGGCAAATAATAATCCGGGAATATACGTGCCACTCACGCGATGCCGGTTGAGAAAGAAACGCATGCCCATTGTCGTCGTGGCGTTGGGGGTTGTGTCAGCGGCTTGTGGATTGTTCCAGGCCTTAGCCCAAGTACATGGCAGCATGGATTTCGCGGTGTGCCATGTCGTTCTGGTAGCGATCTCATTACTATTCTATTGCGATCCAGTTCAGCTTGTCCCACAATCATGACAGTTGAGCCTGCCTGAGATCGGCCAGTACGTTCCTGCGGACGTCCGGATCCAGAGACTGAGGACGTTCATGACAGTCCAGAAACGTCGGAATGGAGACGAATCATGTCTTGCCACCGGGTCGGTGCGTCGCGATCAACCCTGTTCAAGAGTCAGGAGGTCAGTCCTTCTGAAATTCCTGGTGCTGACCATGCCGTCAGTTCTAGTCGCATTTGTCCTTTGCGAGGTGCTGGTCAGGTACTTTAACCTGGCGCCAGGTGTGCACGCGATCCAGGTGAACGCCCCGCGCAGCGCCTACAAACTTTCAAAGAATCCGATTCTGATTTACGAACTCAAAGAAAACTACCACGACGACAATCCGGATTATTTCGACCGGCTTCCCCATACCAACAGTCACGGTCAGAGAGACCACGAACGAAGCTGGCTCAAACCAAATGGCGTCCGGCGAATCATCGTGCTCGGTGATTCCGTCACAGTCGGCGACGGAATTGCTGACCTGGACGACACGATTCCGAGGCAACTTGAACAATCGTTGCAGACAGACACCGAAGTGCTGAACCTTGGTATTGCCGGTTACTGCACTTATTCCGAAGCTGAACTGTTGAAAGTCAAGGGGCTGAAGTACCGTCCGGACTTAGTGATCGTTATCTTTGTTGAAAACGATTATCAACACTTGGCAATCGGAGTGCAGGCTGACGACGTCGATTCAAGAGGGAGAGTCGACATGCCATGGAGTTCCAGGCGACCTGCCGCCATCGAAAAGCTGTTCGCGAGTTCCGACGCGTTTCGATACCTCAGCCTGAGGGCCAATCTCTACGGTTTTCGCGATCAATGGGAACCACATCCTCTGCACCGAATTACTGGCTTTGAAGGTTTTGGCGTCCGGGAAGGACTTAAGAAAATGGTGGACTTGTCGGACAAGTATGGATTCAACACGATGATTGCCATTTGGCCCTCTTTCGAAACGGCCATTGAAGACCGGCATGTTTGCGTCGACGACTCTGATCGACTTGTTGTCGAGAGAATTGCTGAGGAGTTTCGTGTCCCGACTTTCCGACTTTCAGATTACTTTCAGAAAGACTATCTCACGAGGACGTCTGGACTGAAAAGAGAATATCCGTCGCCGCGTTCTGTCTACACATTTGATGGAATGCACCCGAATGAAACCGGGGCAATGATCGCTGCAGATGCGTTGACCTCGATTTTGAATTCACATCCTGAGTTGTTGGACGTGTCCGTACAGAAACGACCGGCAGAGTAAACAGGCTGGGCCGTATTTGAGTTGTCTGGTGCACTCGTCTGGATAGTCCGAAGAGCGTGTCGGTCGGAAGCCGAACCAACATTGGAAATCACGGATAATGAAAGAGCGGGTGGATTATAATCCTGATGAATTAGTGCCGCACACGCGACGTCGGTTGAGAAGGAAACGCGTGACAGTTGCCGTTGGGGTGATTGGGATTGTGTTAGCGGCCTGTGGATTGTTCGCGATTGTCAGTGATCGATGGGGTGACCAGGACGTTTCGGATGCACGAATCGAGTTTCTGCGTCGACACCGTCTCGAATCGCCGAGATCATCGTCCCGGGAACAACTGACGTTCTGGTGGGATGCCGTTCCCGAAGCGGTCCGCCAGGCAAGCGTGGTGAGCGGCACCGAAAGCAACATACTGCCGACGGATTACGCTGGCGCGCAGACCTGCCGGAAATGCCATAAGAAGAATTATGAATCCTGGTCACGCCATTCACATCGATGGATGAATGCCCTTGCCGGTGAATCGACTGTCAAAGGCGACTTTTCCGGAGAACGATCAATTTCGTATATGGGAGGAAAGGCTCACTTTTATCGTGAGCGTGGCGAGTATCGGATGAGTCTGGAGCGTGACGATCTCCGCCAGGTCTTCACGATCACCCAAACGATTGGGTCACGTTTTTTTCAATACTATATTGGCAGGCTTATCCAGGGCCCCGTGTCCAGGGAGCACCCCCTGTTCAGCATTGATCACGTCCTGCTGTTTGGCTATTGGATTCCGGAGAACGAGTGGGTGCCAGCTGTGCATGTCAGCGAGGAATTGCCGGACGATACTCGCCGCGATCCATTTGCAGTTCCCGTCCACGACGACCCCCGATACGCTCCGTACGCAAGCGCCTGCAATAAATGTCACACGACGTTTCCGTTCGGCGACGACATCATGCGAAAGCCGGATGTCCTCGGTCGCTACGCCCCCTTTCGATTCCATTTGTTGACATCCGAGTACATCAGCAAAGCGCACCCCGACCTCCTGCGTTCACACCAGTATCCAAGTGATTTCAGCAATGAGGCGATCGCTGATCTGCACGATGTCGTTTACGGCCTGACCGCACCAGATCACGCGGTGACGCTGGGTATTAGCTGCGAGGCCTGCCACCTGGGATGCAAAGACCATGTTGACGGAAAGCTTCGGCGGCCGAAGTTCATTCCCGAGAGTTCGTCCGTTTTTATCGAAACGAACGGCAAGCGCCTGGATTCAGGCCGCAGCCACGCGAACGTCAACTGGGCATGTGCTCGCTGCCACGCCGGGGCTCGCCCCGAGTTTTCTGCCGGCATGTCCACCTGGAATTCGATCGAGTACACGGACGCCGTTCTGGGCGGATGTTACAGCAAGTTGACGTGCATCCATTGTCACAATCCACATGAAACGATCGGTCCCCGATGGAAGCCAACGCCGTTGCAGGACGATGCCGTCTGCCTGTCGTGCCACCAGCACCTTGAACCTGCTGAGGCGCGCAGCAGGCATACTCACCACCTGGCCGACAGCAACGGCAGCCGATGCATGAACTGTCATATGCCCCGACTCAATGAGGGGCTGCAGGAGGTCGTCCGGACTCATATGATCTATTCACCGAACCGCAGCGATATGATCGAGGCGAATCATCCCAACGCGTGCAACCTGTGCCATACCGACAAGACCATCGACTGGACCTTGACCCATCTGGACGACTGGTATGGTGATTCTTTCTCGCCGGAGAAAATTCGACGCAACTATCCGAACCGAACACTGTCGGCTGCCGTCGGTTGGACGAAGAGCGACGAAGAAGCCGTTCGCCTGGTCGCCGTGGATTCCTTAATCCGCACTCGAGCCCGATCAGTACTTCCCGAGATCATTCAGGCACTCGACGATCCGTTTCTCATCAATCGGCAATTCGCAGCAAAAGGTCTCGAGCGGTGGCTCGGTTGTCGTCTTTCCGACTTCGGTTATCGGTTTTACATGACGCCCGAAGAACGACGGGAACCGCTGCAGGCAATTCAGGAATTCGTGCAGACGTGGCAACGCGAATTCGAATCGGCTCCGCCCGCAACTTCAAAATGACGCGAGTTGATAACACACATGCCCGGATGAGGGTCTGCAAGGCACCAGTTTGGATGCAGCAGGACATCGTGCCTGACAGTTAGGCGGTGCACGCCATTCCAGTTCGAGGCCTATCATCGAGGCTCAACAACAAGGAGCAGCCCTGGACCTGTGGCAACTCTCAAACAGGACAGCAACGACGTTGGACTCGTACGGCAACTTCTTTCAATTAACGGTAGAACCGGAGCCCTGCGTCTTTCTGACATCCGCTCGATCACCACATCGAACGAAGACAGCCAGAGACGTTATCTGAAGAATTGTTTTCTGGGAAACAGGAGGGATCACTGGGGTTGCGTGTATACCGTCGTATGGAGGAAGAAGGCGTACCAGCCGAACCAGTAGGCGTACATCCAACGCAATCCTTCGTCCGTCCTCACCACACGCAGTGATTGCGTTTCCGGATCGTATGCAATTGCAACCTTGCGGTCCCCGATGACATCATGGATGACTACTGTCCCGTCGGCTTCGTCGGGGAATTCCGAAAGACAATACGCCTTCGCTCGGTGTTCTTCAGGATCCCAGACGCCCAGCACTCGCAATTTCTGGAATAAAATGTCGGTCGGCGGTGCAGGAATCGCGTTCCACATGGGTGTCTGCAGACTCTGGTGATATTCGTGATAAGGATCCTGCTGATAATCGTCATCAAATCCGGTGTCGGGAGACAATACGTCTGTCTCCGGATTTCGTGTTCGCCAGTCCTTCCATGTTGTCAGTTCAACCGGATAGGTGTCAAGTTTGATGCCTGCACATGTTCCGGTGACGCCCTCGACTTTCAGCTGAGACCACAGGCTGCGCTGCTCGCCCTGCAGATGGCTGAAGAACAGGACGTTGTTGTTGTACAAGAGGCCCGATGCGGCGAATTCTCGATCTCCCGTGGCTGAACTTCTGTCGAATACTGCCGCAGAATCACAGAGAGGACAATACGTCACCGCCACGGGAGTGTCCCCAAAACGGTCGTTCACGACTTCATGATATGCCATGATTTTCAACGGGTAAGCACTGGCGAAACAATTACTGTCGCATCTCTGGTACAGCTGTGTAGTTCCA
>JAPYTO010000237.1 GCA_029941865.1 Fuerstiella sp.
TCGAATCAGGGAGTTCCTATGTCGATATGTTCAGCCTGCTGAATGACCTGACGGTTGAAGCGCGAAAAACGGATCCGACGTTCACTCTTATCCAGGATGCCATTCATCCGGGCCCACCGGGGCAGCTGGTGATGGCTTATGCGATGATTGATGATCTGGGTCTCCGTAGACCGGTGTCAAATATTCGCGTTCTGCCTGCAACGAAGAATGGCTTCCGCGCAATGGCGACCGGCGGCAAAGCCAGCAACGTCAGGGCGGCGGCGGACGGGGTAGAATTTGACTGGACGGCCAACAGTCTGCCGTGGGTGTTGCCGGAAGAAGCTCAGCCAGGTGCCAAACTGCTGCACCTGGGACATCGTGCCAGCAAAGAAGGGCTTGAAGTTCACGGGCTGACGGCAGGACAATACGAGGTTGTCATCGATGACGTCGTGGTCGGCACCTACTCGGACGTTGCTTTGTCACGGCATATTGAATTGCAGGACAACAGCAAAACGCCTCAGTATCAGCAGGCGCTGGCGGTGGCGATGCTGAACAAACAGAAAAATGAAGGTCCGGTCAGGCAGCTGCGGGACGGCTGGCGGGTCTTTCAGGGATGGGCGCGACAATCCCGCCAGTTGAATGATCAGCCGAACAATGCTCAACTTGCAACAGCCGTTGCGAAAGGACGAGAGCGGCTGGACGGCCTGGAAGCAAACATTTCCAGTGCAGAGGCGGCTGCGAAGAAGATCGAGGATGAGATCTACAGAACCAACCAGCCGGAAACGCGTCACTACGTAGTTCGCAAGGTGAAATAGTGGAGGGTCAACACTGAGTTGAGGTGCGCCACTGGCTTCGCCAGTGCCTGTCGGCTCTCGAAGTACACTGGCAGAGCCAGTGGCACACAATCTCAGGTATTCGTGCCACCAGGGATTGAACAGCAACATGATGTACGATGATAGCGCAACGTACAATTCAGTGTTCGGGGTCTGCTCAGCTTGTGGTGCCGGCCTCATAGACGTGGGCGGCAGAGTGTTCGAAACGCCTTCCGGCATATTGGTCGCAGCGTCAGTATCGTCGGTCAACGTTACCGACCACAATTCAGGTCACAATTCAAAAACTAACGAATCGTCAGGAACTGCCTGACCTACGGAGTTGAAATGAACAGATTCACGATTCCCCTTGCGACGCTGTGTCTGGTCGCGCCCGCGTTTGCCGACGATTCGGCAGACGCGATCCGGGCGCTGCAGTCTGTCGGTGAGCATGCCACGGGTGCAGCAGAAGCCCGGACAGCGCTGCAGACTCTGAAGCAGGGTGGCGCTGCCAATCTGCTTCCCGTGCTGAAGGCCTTCAACGGCAGTTCGAAGTTGGCCGCAAACTGGCTGCGCAGCACTTTTGAAGCGATCGCCGACACAGAACAGAAAGCCGGTCGCGGATTGCCCAAAGGTGATCTGTTAGCGTTCGTCAAAGATACCTCGGAATCACCGTCCGCCCGGCGACTGGCATTCGAATGGCTGCTGAAACGCAGTCCACAACTTGAGGACGAGTTGATTCCCGGCATGCTGCTGGACCCCAGCCCGGATTTTCGCCGCGACGCCGTCAAGAGACTGATTGATCAGGCGGCGGCCGCGAACGCAGACGCAGCCGTGGCACTGTACGCCAAAGCCATGACTGGTGCCGTGCACGAAGATCAGGTCAAGACGATTGCCAAAGCCCTGAAGGATGCCGGTGAAGAAGTCAACATTTCGCGTCACTTTGGATTTTTGACGAAGTGGAAGATCATCGGTCCGTTTGACAACAAGGATCAGAAGGGCTTCCCCGTTGTTTATCCTCCGGAAACGAAGCTTGATCTGACGGCCGAATACGATGGTCAGCTGGGCAAAGTGAAATGGGAGTCCATCGCCACGGACGACGACTATGGTGTCCTGGACATCGGCAAACAGATTGAGAACTACAAGGGTTCACTGATGTATACCACCACGACCTGGCAAAGTGAAAAGGATCAGGCGGTTGAGATTCGTCTGGGCACACCCAATGCCTGGAAGCTGTGGGTCAATGGTGCGTTGATGTTTGAACGCGAGGAGTATCATCGAGGTACTCGACTGGATCAGTATAAAGTGCCCGTTTCACTGAAAGCGGGACAGAACACGATTCTGGTTAAGATCTGTCAAAACGAACAGGAACAGGACTGGGCGCAGGATTATCAGTTTCAATTGAGAGTCTGTGATCGCACAGGCGCAGCGGTACTTCCCGTGACACAGGCCGCAGCTAACAATACTCCGCGAAAGGAGATTCGATAATGAGACACCTGCCAGCAACAACGAACCGTCGCCGTGCCGTCCTGGCATTGGCAGGGTTTGTGGGAATAGGTTTTTTGTCACCGGCGCATTCAGGCGACTGGCGACAGTTTCGAGGCAACGACGCAAATTCAATCGCCCAGGGAGAAAACCTGCCGACCGAACTGAGCGGCGGTTCGATCGCATGGAAAGTGGAATTGCCAGGCCGTGGCCTGTCCGGCCCGATTGCCGTCGACCAGCAGGTTTTCCTGACCGCCAGTTCCGGGTATTCACAGGATCGGCTGCACATTCTTAGCATCGACGCTGAAACCGGTGAGACGCAGTGGGAACGCCAGTTCGAAGCCACCGGTCGCACTGGCTGCCATCCGAAGATGTGCATGGCCACGCCGACGCCAGCCAGCGACGGCGAACGAGTCTTTGCCTTTTATTCCAGCAGCGATCTGATCTGCACAGATCTCGCCGGCAACCTGCAGTGGTATCGTGGCTTTGGTGCCGAATACCGCAATGCCAGCAACAGTCTGGGCATGTCTTCGTCGCCCATCGTGATCGGATCAACCGTGATCGTTCAGGCGGAAAGCGAAGCCGAAGCTTTTGCGGCAGGTGTTGATACCGTCACCGGCGAAACAAAGTGGAAAATCGATCGTCCACGGAAAGCGAACTGGACGTCTCCCACAATTCTGCCGGCGGCCAACGGCAGGCCCGCTCTGGCGCTGCTGCAGTCTTCCGCCGGACTGTCCGCCGTTGATCCGGAAACAGGAAACGTGGTCTGGACGTTTGGCAATGGTGCATCGACGATACCATCATCATTGGTTGTTGACGGAACGGTCGTCATCCCGTCGAATGGGCTGACAACCATCAGGCCTTCTTCCGACGGCACGACCTTCGAAGACGTCTGGAAGTCGTCGAATCTGGGGCCATCCACTCCCAGCCCAGTGGTGATTAATGGCCTGACGATTACCGTTAATTCGGCCGGTGCACTGTCTGCCGGAGACATGGCGACGGGCAAACGCCTGTGGCAACTGCGGTTGAAGGGGAAATTCAGCGGCACCCCGCTGGCCTCCAACGGTCACCTGTTCTTCTTCAACGAAGCGGGGTACGCATTCGTTGTGCGGCCGGAGCGAGAGAAAGGCGAAATTGTTTCTGAACTGGATCTGGCGGAAACCATTCTGTGCAGTCCGGCGGCTTCCGACAACGCGTTGTATGTGCGCAGCGATGGTCATTTGTGGAAGTTCTCAGAGCAGCGATAGACCCTCCTACAGCGAATTTCGCTGACTCATGGCCGCGACAGACGTGTTCCAGCCTGAGAAAGCGGTATGCCCACGAGCCAGAACGGTTCATGAGAATAAGTAAACTGCTCTGATGTCTGATCTCACCATACCAGTTGCCATTGGTCTTGGCGGATTCGTCGGTGCTGTGGCACGTTTCTATGTCAGTAGCGGCGTGGCGAAAGCCTGCGGCGAAGACCTTGCATTTCTGGGAACATTGTCCGTCAATCTGATCGGCTGTTTCGCGATTGGAATTCTGGCGACAATCGCCACCAGGGCCAACGTGTTTTCGCCGCTGGTACAGACCTGTCTGATTACCGGCCTGCTGGGGTCACTGACAACATTTTCAACGTTTGCCTTTGAATCGCTGAGCCTGATGCAGACGGGGCGTTTGGGAGCAGCCGTGCTGAACATGAGCGCCAATCTGCTGGCCGGACTGGTCCTGGCGTGGCTGGGCATACAGGTTGCCGGTCTGTTTCTGTCCGACGTCTCGGCAAACGGTTAGGTTTCTGCGAGCATGTCGGAGAGTGAAACCAAGTCAGTCGCGGAACACGATTCCGCGCAGTCAAACGTCGCCGAACCGGGAAGTTTTCGTGAACTGCTGCAGGTGGCGCTGCCGCTGATTATCAGTTCCGGGTCACTGTCCGTGATGAGCGCTGTGGACCGCATGATGCTGGCCGGTTATTCGGCGGACGCGCTGGCTGCAGTCACTCCCGCGTCAATGTTGCACTGGACGATTGTCTGCATTCCGTTGGGCACGATTCTGTACTCCAACACATTTATTTCGCAGTACGACGGGGCGGGCCGCACGGGGCGCTTGACAGCGTCATTGTTCCAGGCAATCTGGCTGGCGGTGATCTCCGGGATTCTGCTGACGCTGCTGACACCGTGGACTCACGATTTGCTGTCCGTGACCGGTCATGAGCCGGGGGTCGTCGCGCAAGAGACCATTTATTTTAATACGCTGTGCAGCGGCAGCAGCGTGCTGCTGCTGGCAATGGCGCTAAGCTGTTTTTTCAGCGGCCGACGGCAGACTCAGGTCGTCATGTACGTCAACCTGTTCAGCACTGTGGTGAACTTCGGACTGAACTATCTGCTGATTTTCGGCAACGGTCCGTTTCCTGAAATGGGTATTCGTGGTGCAGCGGTGGCCACCGTTGCCGCACGTTTCTTCGACATCGCCGCTTACATCATTCTGATGAAGCGAGCGAATCGATCGGGCATATTTCCATTTCGGAAGTCGTGGCGCATCGATCGTTCTTTGATGAAGAAATACCTGAAATTCGGTTTGCCCAGTGGGCTGCATTACTTTGTCGACAACTCCGGGTTTACAGTGTTCCTGTTGATCGTAGGGAGTCTCAGTCGAGATGCACTGGCCGCGACGAATCTGGCGTTCAGCGTGAACGGTCTGATCTTTGTACCGTTGCTGGGATTTGGAACGGCTGTCCAGACTCTGGTTGGCCACCACATCGGAGCGGGTCTGTTGCCCGCCGTTGTGCGGACAACCTGGAATGCGGTTCGCATGGCTGTCGTCTGGACGGGAGCGGCGGCCCTGCTGTTGATTCTGTTTCCGGCCGTCAGCTTAATGCCGTTTGTGGCGTTCACCGTGGATGGTTCGGCGGCCGATGAGTCGCTGCAACGGCTGTTGCCGACCGCCACAATCCTGTTGCAGTTCGTCGCGGTCTATTCCGTCTTCGACGCACTGGCCGTCGTTTTTGCGTCAGCGCTACGCGGTGCAGGAGACACCGTGTTTCCCATGCTGATCACGATGTTTTCCAGTTGGTTCGTGATGACGTTGCCGGCGTGGTGGATTCTGTCATCCGGCAGCGCCACGCCGCAGCGACTGTGGCTGACCTGTACCGTGCATATCGTGTTTATGGGAACCATGATGCTGCTGCGATATCGCAGTGGTCGCTGGAAGCAGATTCACGTCATTGATGACGCTGAGGCGCCTGTCACGCCACCGGCATGATTTCGTCGATAGGATCGCCGAAGGGCAGAATCTGTATTGGTCGCCCCTGTAGATCATGCAGCGTGTGTTTGTGGTCTATCCCGAGATGCCGGTACACCGACGCCCACAGATCATTGGGTGTCAGGATGCGTTCGACAGGATGTTCGCCCTTGCTGTTGGTGGCTCCGATGACCTGTCCGGTTTTCATGCCTCCGCCGGAAACCAGCACAGACATCGCCTTGGGCCAGTGGTCTCGACCGGGTTGTTCGACGCCTGTCTTCGTGCCACGCCGCACGGTAATGCGTGGTGTGCGTCCAAACTCGCCCGTCGCCACCAGCAGCACCTTGCGGTCCAGACCACGTTCGTAGAGGTCCTCAATCAATGCCGTGAGAGCCTGGTCGTATACCGGCAGTCGCCATTCGCAGTCTTTGAAAATATGGGCGTTGACCGCGTGCGAATCCCAGTTGTACGCGCCCTCTTTGGGCATCGGCGTGCCTTTGATGTAGGGGTTTTCCCAGACCATCGTGACGAAACGAACGCCGGCTTCGACAAGGCGACGCCCCAGAATGGCTCGCTGTCCGTACGCGTGCCAGCCATACCGGTCTCGCAATTCCTGCGGTTCCTGCGACAGGTCGAAGGCGTTGCGAACCTTGTCGCTCATCAGCATGTCGATGGCCTGTCGGTTGAAGCTGTCCATCGCTTTCATGGTGCCGCTTTTGTCGACATCGCGGCGGAACTGATCGACGCTCTCCAGCATCGCCAGCCGATCATCCAGCCGACCTTCCATCGTCTTTTTGACGCCGATGTTCTGCACCTTAAAGTCATCATCGCTGGGGTTTCCACCGACAATGAACGGCGTTGTGGATGGTCCCAGCCATGCCGGTCCCATTGCAAACGTGTCGATGCCGGCTCGGCTGGCGTCCACTTCGTTCACGCACACCGGCATTTCGCTGGTGCCGTCTTCCAGCATCTTTTTGATGATGCAGCTGACCGCGGGAGCATCATTCACGGTTCCGGTGGGTGTTGTCGGAACGCGACCGGTCATTAGTCGTTTGTGCCCACCACCGTGATCAGCGAACTCGTGATGGATCGATCGAATCAGATTGAACTTGTCGGCGATATTTGCGTGCAGCGGCAACAGTTCGCAGACGTCGAGGCCCGGCACGTTGGTTTGAATCGGATTAAACTCGCCACGATATTCCGCCGGCGCATGCGGCTTCATATCGTAGGTTTCCATGTGAGGCGGCCCGCCCGGCAACCACACAAAGATGACGGACGTATCGCTCAGATCGTTACCAGCTGCAGCGGCCTGAGCCTTGTACGACAGGTAGTCGCTCATGCCCATCCCCAGAACGCTAAGTCCTCCGAGTTCCATGAACGTCCGACGGTTGATCGGCCCAGGACAGTTTCGGTGACGGTGCTTCATACAAGTTGTCCTCAGGGCAAGGCAGGCAGGACGGTTGCGAACTTCGCAGGCAGGGTACCAGCTGCAGGACAGTATGACTTATTCACCAGTGAAACAGGAAACCCAAATACTGAAATTTTGTTTCGCTGGTCGCGATGGGCGTCTTTGATGTAGGCCAGGACCTGTCCTGACGATGTTACTACGCGGCACGCCGCACCTGGCGGCTGTCCGGATATGTCTGTTCCTGTGAGCGGCACGGCGCAGACCGCCGGTTATTGTTAGTGTTTTCACCCGCGGCTAGCGCCTTGCGGCTCACTGTTTCAGTTGTAGGTCAGGACCTGTCCTGACGATGTTACTGATCGGACAGGAAATATTTCGTGCCGCGCCGGGCCGTCACGAATCTGAAATCAGCATTCCCACGTGAGCGGAGAACTGGCCGCGACTCATCACTTTTCCGAATCCGGCTTTCGTGGCTGCTTCCAGTTTCTCGGTGTGAACGTGCGGGCCGTACGCGACAGCTCGCTGCAACACATTGGCGGGAACGGACTCGGCCAGACTGGCAACGTCAAGGCCCGGCGTTCCCAGATCCACCAGCAATAGCGCGGCGGCATCTTCACTGATCGCCGCGACGACATCCGATACCGATCCGGCGCTGCAAAACTGTCGCCCGGCCTGTGCGGCAAATCCGCTGACCGTGCTGCTTAGCATCAGATCTTTGGCCAGCAGCACAACGAACGTTGTAGGTGATGTCATCTGGAACTCCTGCCGAATTTCATTCCGGTTTTTCCCAGACCTTCATTAGTTCACGAGAGCCCTGGCGAACAATGCCGTTGTCCTCCAAAATCGATTCGGTGGCCGCAATAACCCGCAATCGATCCAGTACGATGACATCGGCAAGTGAGTCAAAGAATCGAATGTCAACGAACTCGTCCTGTGCGTCGCGGAGCAACGCGACCATCTGGCTGAATCCCGTCACCTTCTGGTCGTTGACTGACTTTACGGTCAGGAAATAGGGAATCGTTCGATAGCCACGGGCCGTTTCGTGAGTCAGCAGCCTCGTGACGACGACCAACTCTTCCGTCGAAGTTTCATCGCGAAACTCATAGCGACGTTGAACAAGAGGACTCTTTGCCTGCTGCATCATTGATTTCACCACCGTCAATGCGCGCCGCCGGTTCGCGTCACTCGATGCTCCCCCTGCGTCAATGGCAACCATGTAATCGGCCGTTGCATCCGAAAACACGACGGGACCGTAGACAAAGTACCGTGGATAATTCCCAATCGTGTACTTGATCAGTTTCTTTCGCATTTCGACCGGGACTGACAGTTGTTGTTTAGTACCGTTTCGAATCACTGTCACGGGGATATGGCCATTCTCTGCAACTTCAATGGCCAGGCGTGTAAACGACACGTTGACCTCATTCTGCATGCGGCATCGTCCTCGATTGTCGACGTTGTAATCCGCAATCTGTGTGATGATATCTCCTTCCTTCAAAGGTGAATCTTTCTGTTCGCGAACACCGTGACACAGTACTCCCGTCACATCTGACGACAACTTAAGTCGGCGTCGCAGTGCCGAGTTCTCAAGATGCTGGTAGTTGACGTTGAAATCCGGTTTCCCGTCGTATGCGCCGTCGGCCACATCATCGAAGAACTTTCGAATCTCTTCTGTCGGAATCACGTAGCCTATGTCGTTTGCGCTGCGGATATGGCTGAACGCGAGCCCGGCAATCTGACCGTCGACGATTACCGGGCCGCCACTATTGCCCGGGTTGATGGCTGCGTCGATCTGAATTCGCAGACCCACTGCACCGTATCGGTAGCTGGTGTGTTCGATTCGGGAGACAATGCCCTCCGTGACGGACTGAGTAACGCCACCGGTCGGGTATCCATAAACCTGGACGGTTGACTGTACCGCTGGTGATTTTTCGGCCAGCGTCAGCGGTGCGATGTCCATTAAATCGCCTGTCGGTTCGAACTCAAGTAAAGCAAGGTCTATGCCCGGAGCCAGGATTTTTACGCTCGCCGGAATGCGCTCCGAAGAGTTGAACGGCTGCAGTGCGATTTCCGTCGTGTTCAGGACGACGTGTGCGTTGGTCAGTACCTGGCCTTTGCCGATGATGACTCCTGAACCACTGACGGAACGTGGCGTCTGTTTTAGCCATGGAGAACTGAGGTTGATTGACCGGTTCTTTGAGTGGACCTTTACGACCGCGTTCAGGTTGGCACCTTCGTCCGCGACGACGTTCGGTAGAAATGCACTCAGAGTGATTGCAATAAGGAAAAGATTCGTCCTTTGCGTAAGTACAAACGCCATGAGTGCCTCCGCTGAGAAATGAATCGAACCGCAGGAATTGTACGAAATCCCCTGATTTCGCAAAACGACACCGTTTTCTGTCGTTTGCATTCCTGAAACAGAGTGTTGATCATGTTGACTCTCGTTTCAAACTCGGAGGTGGCTGATGCATCAAATCCGTTCAATCTTCTGTGTTATTTCTGTGCTGGTGCCTGTTGCCGCCGCCAACGCGAACGAACCCACGCTGCGATTTGTGGCGACAACGATTGATGGCAATGTCGGCAAGGTCTGTTACGCCGTCACAACAGCTGATGTGGACAACGACGGCAAGCGAGACATTGTGGCCGTCACGGAGAATCGAGTTCTGTGGTACCAGAACCCGTCGTGGAAAATGCACGTCATCATTGAAGATCAAACACCGCTGGACAATGTCTGCATCGCGCCGCTGGATATTGATGGTGACGGCAACGTCGATTTTGCCCTGGGGGCCGGGTGGACCAAAATCGGCACACTCCACTGGTTGACTCGCGGTTCGTCGCTGGATGAAAAGTGGACGGTTCATTCGATCGGCGAAGAAAAATGGACGCACCGTATGCGGTTTGCGGACGTGCTGAGTACAGGCAAACCGCAGCTTGTGGTGTCACCATTGAACGCCACCGTCGGTGACGGTGTCCGCCTGACGGCCTTCGAGATCCCTGCCGATCCTCGCACGGACCGGTGGCCGTCGACTGTGCTGAACGCAGAACTCAATCGCATGCACAACCACTGGCACGTCGACTTTGACGGCAATGACGTGGTTGACACGGTGACCTCAAGCAAAGAAGGCGTGAACCTGGTCCGCCGTACTGCGGGTGGCTGGCAGCGCACCCGGTTGGGGGCGGGAGCCACAGCGGATGCACCAAACCAAAACGGCGCGGGGGAAATAAAAATAGGCGCATTGGCCAGCGGTCGGCGTTTCATCACAACCGTAGAACCCATGCACGGGCATAGCGTTGTGGTTTATACGCCACCGGCGAAGGAATCAGCCGATGGGTTGTGGGTTCGGCACGTTATCGATACCGGTTTCAAACGTGGCCATGCGTTGTGGACGGCCGATATCGACGGCGATGGCAGCAACGAAATCGCTT
>JAPYTO010000238.1 GCA_029941865.1 Fuerstiella sp.
CCCCAAGTATTTCAAACAACGAGATCGGGACAAAGGCGTCCCAACTCTCCTAACAGATAATGTTCCACATCCCGAGCAAGGTCGAGCGTGCAGGCGTGGGCTGCAATCCGCTCCGCTTCGGGAATCGAAATGTTTCGTATCACTTCCTTTAGCCGAGGAATTGAGTGAGGAGTCACACTCAGATCCCGCAGACCCAGCCCCAGCAACAGCGGGATAAACCGAGGGTCTGAACTCATCTGGCCACAGACCGTGACCGGTTTTCCGTGTTTGTCCGCAGCCTTCAGGACCATCTGAATCATCCTGAGGATTGACGGATCGCCTGACCGATACAGATGTGCGACCGACGGATCTGATCGGTCACAGGCGAGAGTGTATTGGATCAGGTCGTTCGTACCAATCGAGAAGAAGTCGACTTCCCGGGCAAATTCATCAGCCAGAATGACGGCGGAAGGGACTTCGACCATCATTCCGATGGGCAAATTCCTTTGAAATGGGATGCCCTCGTCCTCCAGATCCTCCATAACGTCCATCAGGATCATTTTTGCCTGACGAAACTCCAGCAACGACGAAACCAAAGGAAACATGATTCTGGCATTGCCATGCACGGCAGCTCGCAGCAAGGCCCTCAGCTGTACTTTGAACAGCGGTGTGCTTTGCAGGCTCAGCCGAATGCTGCGAAGTCCCAACATTGGGTTTTGACTGTCAGCAAAGCGATCCCGGATCCTTGCCGGCACCTTATCGGCACCGATATCGAGCGTGCGGATCACAACCGGTAGGTCGCCGCATGCCTTCAGGACTGTGCAGTAGGCGGCGAAGTGATCCTCTTCCGAGGGCTCCCGATTTCCGCCAAGATACAGGAACTCTGTTCGGTACAGTCCGACACCATCAGCACCCCGTTTGTTGCAATGTTCAACTTCTTCGGGAAATTCAATGTTGCCGTAGACGTGAATGCGCTGACCGTCCTGAGTCGCAGAATCGACTTTGTCCAGAGATTCGAGGCGTTCACTGACGCGCTGGTTGCGTGCCTGGGAATCCTTAACTCGCTGGAATGTCGGCTCGTCCGGGTCGATGACGACCTGTCCGTGGTCGCCGTCCAGAATCACCGTCTCGCCACCGGAAACACCCGCCAGGCAGCGACCGAGCCCCACAACGGCGGGAATCTCCAGAGCTCCCGCCAGAATCGCCGTGTGACTGGTGTGCCCCCCCACTTCTGTCGCGAAACCCAGCACGAACTTCGGGTCCAGCGTCGCCGTTTCCCCCGGTGTCAGGTCGTGAGCCAGAATGATCACCGGCTGTGTGAGGTTGGTCAGCTCTTCGCGCCGCTCTCCCAGCAGTTCACGCAACAACCGTTTTTCGAGGTCAAAAATATCCACCGCGCGTTCGGCCAGGTACTCGTCACCCAGATTCTGCATCTGTTCTGCAAATGCCCGCAGCGTGCGGCTTACGGCGTATTCCGGGGAATACTTTTTCTCCTTGATCAGCGATTCAACTTGGCCGACCACTTTGGGATCCCTGGCCAACTGCAGGTGAGCAGAAAAGATGGCCGCACACCGGTCCCCCATTTTTTCCGCGACCAGAATCTCGTGCTCTTCAATGTCCGCGCACACGTGACCCAGGGCCGTCTGAAACCTAAGAAGTTCGGCTTCGACGGCATCGCGACTGACAAACTTCTTGGGAATGCGGAAGTTCTCAGTCCCCAGCACAAGTGCCTGGCCGACAACGACTCCTGGAGAAACCGCGATGCCACTTCGAACTTGCATTAAACCTGTCTACGAAAAGATGAACGTCTGACATCACGAATACATATTGGGACGCCAAAACCAACGAATTCGGCCCTCATTCCGCAGCAGTCTACTGCCAACCGGACGCGAATGTCGAACGTCCGACGGAACAGCCCCGAATTGTGCCAATTACGGCCGAAAAACCGCCCTATCGTCTGATGTTTACGTGACTTACGCTGAAGCAGACAAGATAGCGAAGACCAATTCGGCCAGGCAGCTTGAGGCACCAATTGGCAATCTTCAGCTCAGTGAAGTCTGCATCGCCAGCGACAACCCAGTTGACTGAGATTCGGCGAGGATCAATTTCGGCTGATGGTTTCGCCCTGCAAATCGCTCATGTCGAATGGCAAGAGCCTCCCGCAAGAATAACCAGACATCGTGCACGCACCATTGTGGCGACCAGTGTCAACGGGCCAGCCGTACCGCAGCGACGGCTCGCATCTGGCGTGCGGTGATGTCGCTGCGCAAGAGAGTGGCGGTCACTCGCCGTGCATCTCCAGGATCCGGCTGACTGCGTCCAGTGCAGCACTGGCATCGCTGCCGGTCGCTTCCAGAGCCAGCTTTGCACCCTGCGGAGCGCCAAGCAACATCAGTTCCATCGCCGATTTGGCACTCGCCGATTTTCCGTCAAAGCTGATTTTTACATCAGCATTCAGCGGAGACACCTCCTTTACCAGAGTGGTGATCGGAGAAAGATGAAGACCATTCGGACAAGCCAGCGTGATCTGCCGCCTGTGTGGCTCATCCTCGCTCATTCTGGATTCTTCCGTGGCAAAAAACGGGGCTTTTTTTGGGGCAGCACCGCCTGCAGGCGGAAGTCCTCGCACCCTGTTCGCTCACTTCTACCTGAAGGCGTTACGAAGTACGTCTGATATCGTTCGTGCAGCAGCACTCCGGAGCGAACGTGTCCCGATCGTTCCGTCCTCAATTGTTCTGTCTCACGATCTCGGTTGAGTGACTCCCGCTCAGGAGTCTTCCTCGTCGCTGCTGTCAGCTTCGGACAGTAGTTCCCAGATATCCTTTTCCGTCGTTGACTGTTTCAGAAAGTTGCAGAAGTCCGCGCTGCGCAGGTGGCGTGAAATATTTTCAAGGCCACGAAGATGGTCTCCGGGCCGGTCCGGCGGCGAGACCAGCAGGAACAGGATGAAAACGTCTTCTCCGTCAAGACTTGAAAAGTCGACGCCGGTGCGAGAAATCGCGACTGTCGCGACAAGTTCCTCGGCAGCAGGATGCTTGGTGTGAGGAACAGCAACTCCGTTCCCGATGCCCGTCGAACCCAGTTCTTCTCGCTTCAGGATGGCCGCGACGACCGCTTCTTCGTCTTCGGCCTTGATCGTGCCCGTGTTCTTTAGGCCAGTGACCATTTCTCGAATTACGTCTGCTTTCGAGGTGGCCTTAACATTCGGGATGATCGCCTTCCTCACAACAAAATCTGTCAACTTCATTTTCTTGATATCCTGAATGTTCAAACTTGTGCCGAGCAAAACGGCAGTGTGTCCTGGTGAAATAACGGCACGGCGTGCGACCGATGGAATCGTCGCGTTCTATGATTCGGTGTCGTGTTCCGATGATTCTTCTTCAGCAATTCGGGCGACTTCTCCGACCGGCTTTTCGCGGCGACGGTCGCGGGACTTTTCTTTGTACCGGTGTACCTGGTGCTCCATTTTTGAAAGCGTTCCGTCGAAGGTCGCTTTGGCGTCGTCACCTTCGACGTGCGCCACAATGGTATGGTATCCCTCTATCTCGACCAGCATCTCGACGTTGGCTCGACCACCCTCAAAGTCGATCGTCACGCTGATTTCACTGACTTCGCCGAGATACCGAACAACTTTTTCAGACTTTCGGGTGATGTATTCATGAAGTTCCGGACTGATGCTGCCGTGTCGAGACGTTATGGCAACCTGCATACTTTTGAACCCCCAGAGGACTTTCCGGCGACAATGCCCGGCAAAATTGAGAAAAATCTAACCGTTTCGCGGTCGCGGCCGCTCCAATGTAAGACCGTTGATCGAGAGTCACCAGACGGAAAACAAGCTGATCACCGGGCACAGGGGTCGATTCTAGTTCGCTGAATCTCGGAAAGAAAGACCCCAACCCCGGTTCCCGTTCGAAAGAAGCTTATCCAGACGTGCCGGCACATCAGAAAGAACAGGTTGCCGAGTCCTCATTCGCAGTGTAGCCTGCGATTGACAATCCGTTGACTGTTTCCTGTCATCTGACCGGTGCGGATGAACTCGTCCCTGCTGTGGCCAGAATTCTGGTGATGAATCCTTGTCTTCATAAACCGGTCTGAACACGGACGGTCCGCGCCACACAAGTCATTCCATTGCCCCTTCGATTGATCCGATGCCCCGCTTCGATCTTATCGCAACATCGACCTTCGGCCTCGAAAACGTTGTCGCTCGCGAACTTCAGCAACTGGGCTACGCGGATTGCAGGGTTTCCGACGGCCGCGTCTGCTTTACCGGAGACGAAGCGGATATCGCCCGTTGCAATCTCTGGCTTCGGTCCGCTGATCGTGTGCTGATCCGCGTTGGGGAATTTCCCGCCCCCGACTTCGGGGCCCTGTTTGATCAGACAACTGCCCTGCCCTGGGCGGACCTGCTGCCCGTTGATGCGAAGTTTCCGGTCAAAGGGCGGAGCGTTCGTTCAAGGCTGCATGCCGTACCTAAGGTCCAGGGCGTCACCAAGAAGGCCATCGTCGAGAGTCTCAAGAAGAAACACAACCGATTTCGTTTTGATGAATCCGGAGCGGAATACGTCATTGAAGTGTCCTTGCTAAAGGACATCGCGACGCTGACGCTCGATACGACCGGCGACGGACTGCACAAACGGGGTTACCGACAGGTCGTCGGCGCCGCCCCGTTACGCGAAACCATGGCTGCCGGCCTGATCCAGCTAAGCTACTGGAATTCTGACCGTCCACTCATCGATCCGTTTTGCGGCAGTGGCACCATTCCGATCGAAGCGGCGCTGATCGGACAGAACATCGCGCCTGGTCTGCAGCGTTCGTTTGCCGCAGAGGACTGGCGGTGGTTTGATCGAGCGATCTGGAAGAATGTCCGCATCGAAGCCCGCGACGTGCGCAAGCGAGACCTGCCGGCTCCGATTATGGCATACGACCACGATCCGGGAGCGATTCGGCATTCACGTCGATGTGCCACCGATGCCGGTGTCGGCGGCAGCATTCGTTTTAATTGCCAGGAAGTCAGCGAACTTAAGACACCGCTGGAATACGGATGCATCGTCACAAACCCACCGTACGGCGAACGCCTCGGTGACAACGAAGAGGTGGAGGCTGTTTATCGGGTCATGGGGCACAGCTTCGCGTCGCTGGAAACGTGGGGCGTTTATGTGCTGAGCGCCTATCGTGGCTTCGAAAATCACTTCGGCCGCCGAGCGTCTCGCCGCCGCAAACTCTACAACGGTCGGTTGGAATGTCAGTACTACCAGTATCCTGGTCCCCGTCCGCCGTTTGCGCAAGCCGGTGCCGAGCATCGGGACGCTGCCGATAAGCCATTGGCCAACAAACCGTCAACCGCGCCGAGTCCGGAAGCTCCGCCCAGTCCCTTCGGGACTTTTGTCGCAGACTGTTCGACAGCGGCAGAGGCAACGACTATCGACCTGAACCGGTTTGAGGGACTTACGGAACGCCGCGGCAACGTTGAATAACACGTGCGCATAACACAGGATTAGTTTCTTGGAAGACAGCGAACGCAGCCTCCTGATCGTTCTGTGTCTGGGAGTCCAGCTTTCCGGTGACGAAACGGACGACGAAATCCGGACGGTCATCGAAGACATGTCTGACTCGGCGGAAAGTGAGAAGATCAACCCGCTGCAGAAAGAGCTGGGACGCTGGCTGAAGGTGTCCTTTGCCGCCAGCGAATCTCGTCAGGACGCATCGCTGGAGATGTGGGAGAAGATCGACAGACAGCGTTACTCATTGGCCGACGTCCCGGCAAAACTCCGCCGCAGGGCGTTTGGCGGATCACTGCAGCTGCAGCAGCGTGCCTTACGAGCCAGGCCGTTTTCGCGCCTGATCAAAAAAGTTGTGGCGTTCGTTCGCCAGATGATCATCATCGCGATCCTGGCGGCGATCGCATGGTTTGTGTGGACGAACCTGAAGCCATCGTGACCGGTGCCCGTCGCGCGCAGGTCAAGCGCTGGGCGCAGGTCCCCTGACCCCCACGTAGGGTCCGCTGTGCGGACCACCGCGTCTCGCGTTTCGGCGAGGAGGCCGTGATGCCTTGAATGAATCGTTCCTCAGATCATTTGAAAACCTGTTGTTGGTCCGCACAGCGGACCCTACACAATGGCTTCCCCCCGCCGCCGCCCGCAATCGTCGGTCCTCGAACGTGGAGACCTGCGTACAGCGAGTTCGTTGGGGCGCTGATTACAACACCCGACGATCGCTGCTAAAGTAATGAATGTTAAGCCTACGTAAATCCATCCGGCAGGAGTCGAATGATGAAGCAATTACTACCGATCTTTCGTTTCGTTCACCTCGGCCTGGTGCCCGTTTTGTTGATTGCCTGTATGGTCGCCCCCGCATGTTGTGCTGACGACGGGTTTCAATCGCTGTTCAATGGCAAAGACCTGACCGGATGGGAAGGTCCTGACGGCGCATGGACTGTTGCAGACGGAGCGATCAAATGTACGGGCCGAAAAGATGGCGGACGCAACTGGCTGATCTGGCGTGGTGGCGAAGTGGAAGACTTTGAACTGCGTCTGAAAGTACGCTTCACAAGTGGCAACTCCGGTGTTCAGGTTCGCAGCGAAGAACGAGATGACTTTCAGGTCAGCGGGTATCAGGTGGAAGTTGCGTCGTCGGACAAGATGGGACTCTGGCATCATTCGCTGAGTCCCAAAAAATACCGCAGCCATCTGGCAACCGCCGGCCAGAAGGGAGCTATCAGCGAGAGCGGTGACAAGACGGCGGAAGAATTTGGCGACCCCGCCGCGGTTCAGGCAGCTTTCAAAGACGGCAAATGGAACGACATGACGATCATCGCCAGGGGGACACAGCTGGTGCAGATCGTGAACGGTGTGGTCCTGGCTGAGTTAGTTGATCTGGATGCGAAATATGCTCGTCGCACGGGCGTGCTGGCCTTTCAGGATCATGGCAAAGGGACCGTCGCGGAGTTCAAAGACATCTATCTGAAGCGCCTGAATTCAAATGCGGGGACTCTGGTCTTCGAGGATTCCTTCGAACGCGAAATGCTGGGCGATCGGTGGCAGGTGACCATCAAATCCTTTTCCATTCGTAACGGCCGATTGCGTGGACAGGAAGATCCTTCTCGCGGTCACGGAGCCGTCACCCGCGCCGTTGTGCCATTCCGTAACGCGGTCATCGACTTTGCATTCCGCTTCACTGACGGGAAGAATTTCAATCTGGTGATCAACGACAAGGCCTGCAAGAGCGTCCATGCCGGTCATATTTGCCGCGTGTCGTTCTCGCCAGCTCGAGTGCGCATCGCCGACGACAAAGAAGGATTCATGAAGAACGAGATCTTCGAAATCCGACAGGACAAGGCCCGCCGTGCAGAGATTCAACAACTTCTCAAAGGCCGTGATGTGGTCATTCCGAACAAACTGGCGGAGGGGCAGTGGCACCAGGCAACGGTCACGATTAACAATGACACAATGTCTGTTCGCATTGATGGCGAGTCGATCGGCTCGCTGACATCGCCAGGCATCGCTCACCCCACAAAAACGGATTTCGGCTTCACTGTGATCGGCCATGAAATCGAATTCGATGATGTCCGTCTCTTGAGCGTGGATGCTGCTGCCACTGCTGATTGAACCGTATTTGAACCACACAATTCTGTGTTTCAGGAGTCCCGGCCTTTCAGGAAGACCGGGACTTTGCCGTCTTACTCGCTTGTTCCAGACAGATGATCATCGAAATGGCTGACGAACCGAATCTCTTTCCCGATAAGAAAAAGCTTGTCCTGCTGGACGGCATGGCGCTCGTCTATCGAGCCCACTTCGCTCTCATCCGCAGCCCGCGATTTACGTCCGGTGGACTGTGTACGTCGGGCATCTTCGGGATGGTCAACACCGTGCTGGACATCATCAAGAAAGAAAAACCGACGCACATCGCCGCCGCTTTTGATACTCCCGAACCCACCGAACGCCACAAGGTGTTCCCGGAATACAAAGCTCAGCGGGACGCACTGCCGGAAGATATTGGTTTGCAGCTGCCGTACATCGACCGACTGCTGGAAGCGTTTAACATCACGGTTATCCGCATGCCGGGCTACGAAGCCGACGACATCATCGGCACGATGTCTCACCAGGCAACCGACCAGGGGTTTCGGACGCTGATGGTGACACCAGATAAGGACTACCATCAACTGGTCAATGACGAAGTGGTCATTTTTCGTCCCGGTCGCAAAGGTGCGGCGTACGAGACGCTTAGGGTGCCGGAAGTTCTGGAACACTGGGGCATCGAGCGAGTCGATCAGGTGATCGACATTCTCGGTTTGATGGGCGATTCCAGCGACAACATCCCCGGCGTTCCCGGCATCGGACCGAAGACTGCTCAGAAGCTGATTGCCGAGTATGGTTCCATCGAACACCTGCTGCAACATACTCATCAGCTGAAGGGCAAGCAGAAGGAACGACTCGAAGAAAACGCAGAACTGGCGCTGCTGTCGAAACGGCTTGTCACCATTCAGCTGGACGTTCCCCACGAAGTCGTCCTTGATTCACTGAAGCTGGGACCGCAAAACGACGAAGCCCTGCAGGCGCTGTTCGAGGAGCTCGAATTCGACGGCCTGGGAAAGAAGATGTTTGGCAACAGGTTTTCGTCATCGGCCAGTCGGACAGCGAAGATTCGCGAGAAACGAGAAGTCCAGATCCAGGCGACGTTGTTTGATGACGTGGACGAAGCTGAAGTCAAAACCATCAAGGATGTGAAACACACGTACCACATCGTGCGCACGCCCGAAGAGCGAGCCGACCTTGTTGAAAAACTGCTCGCGCAAAAGACAATCTGTTTCGACACAGAAACTACAGGACTGGACCCCCGCACCGCCCTGCCCCTGGGCATCGCGTTCAGTTTCGAACCGCACACCGCCTACTACGTCGTCTGCGCAGACCACGCGGCAACCAATACCGATCAATCGGACTCGTCAGACGACCAGGCCGCGCAAGCGATTGTCCCATGTGAAGAGGATTTGGCCGCGCATAATCCTCCGAAGGAGGCCGCGAGTCACGCCTCGAACGAGGCATTGGAGGAGTTTCGGGTTGTGTTTGAGAACGAAGCCATTCGCAAGATTGGGCATAATCTCAAGTACGATGTTTCATTGCTGAAGTGGCAGGGCATCGAAGTTCGCGGCGAACTGATGGACACCATGCTGGCCCATTCCATGAAGGAGCCGGAAATGCGGCACGGGCTGGATTACCTGTCCGAACTGTATCTGGCCTACAAGCCCATCCCCACCAGCGACCTGATCGGTGAACGTGGCGCAGAACAGAAAAACATGCGGGACGTGCCCGTCGAAGTTGTGGCCGAATATGCGGCGGAGGACGCCGACGTCACACTGCAGGTGGCGGCAGCTATTGAGCCGGATATTGCAGAACGTGGTTTCAGCCAGGTGTGTTACGAAGTCGAATGCCCGCTGATTACGGTACTGGTGGATATGGAATACGAGGGCATTCGCCTGGATACCGACGCGTTGGCGGCGTACTCCGTGCAGTTGACAACTGATATCGATCAGCTGCGAGATGCGATTTATCAGGCCGCTGGTCACGAATTCAACATCGATTCGCCCAAGCAGTTGGGCGTCGTGTTGTACGAAGAACTCGAACTGGAAAAGAACCCGAAGAAGACGGCCACTGGCCAGTGGTCCACCCGTGAGTCGGAATTGCAGCGTCTGTCCGGCAAACATCAGATCGTGGCTGACGTGCTGGATTACCGCAGCGCGGCAAAGCTGAAGTCCGTGTACGTGGACCAGTTGCCATCGCACGTGAATCCAAAGACAGGCCGCCTGCATACTCATTACAGTCAGACATGGACGGCGACCGGCCGCATGCAGAGCAACGATCCGAACCTGCAGACAATTCCTGTACGCAAGCAGCGAGGTCGAGAAATTCGAGCCGCCTTTGTGCCGCGTGATGACGATCATCTGCTGCTGTCGGCGGACTATTCACAGATCGAACTGCGCATCATGGCAGAACTCAGCGGTGACGAAGCTATGTTGGAAGCGTTCGCTCAGGGAACGGACATTCATTCCGTGACCGCGTCCAGGGTCTATGCGGTCGGCATCGACGACGTGACTCGAGAAATGCGGGACAAAGCCAAAATGGTCAACTTCGGCATCATCTATGGCATCTCAGGATTTGGTCTGCAGCAGCGACTGAATATTCCGCGCGGTGAAGCGAATGATCTGATCAATAATTACAAAAGAGAATACTCCGGCGTCCAACGCTGGATTGACGAGACGAT
>JAPYTO010000239.1 GCA_029941865.1 Fuerstiella sp.
ACAATATCAAATCAGACAACTGAAGTCGTCACTAATTTCACGAGTGGTCCTTAATAGTTAACTTGCCATAAACGCCGCGGTCACACGCTCATCCGAGAGGGCCATGAGTTGTAAACGGGGGTCGGCCGCCGAAAACGACGGGGGCTTTTGACGTCACCTTCCATGGACGGACAGGGTGTATCGTTTCTGGTACACTTTGACGCATGAAAATCACGAAGGCCTGGATTTGTCGCACGTCTGTTCCTGCTCTGATGATCGTGTGGTGCGGCATGGCTGCAGGGGAATCGGTACGGCTTCGACTGACGATCACTTCTCCGCTTCCCTATTCCAACACGCCGCTGGATCCAACGATCGATTTTCCCGAATTCATTCGCACGGCCGGTGTCAGTGGTGTGCTGGATCCGAATTCGATCGAAGTCCGCAACGAGACAACAGACGCAACGACCCCGCACAACCTGACCGAGGACTTTGATTATGCGGATGAGGGCCGCGTGGAGTTCGTTGTTGCAGATTCGAGTCACCGAGAATTCGAGATTCGATTCCAGACGGTTGCCGAACGCTCACGGTTGCAGCCGCTGAAGTTGACTCCACAGATCGGCGTTGGTGATCTGTTGCGTTACAACGCTTCTTCGCCGCGACCCATTGCCGTGTCCTATTCCCCGGGACTGCATGACCTGAACGGTGACGGCCGGATTGATCTCACCGGTACGTGGAACTACGCCTACCGACCGGGCTGGCCATGGGACGGAATCGTCTGCTATACGCGCACGAACGACGGTGCATTCGAGTTCGGAGACCTCAGTCGCCTGCGATATTCAACGAGTGCCTCCGATGCCCCGAAGTTCTTCAGCCACATTTACTCGGCCGTGGATTTCGCAGATTTTAACGCAGACGGCAGGCTCGATCTTGTCACCACCCGCAACGGGACAAAGTCGGCACAATTTTATCTCAATACGGGCCAGCAGGATCCGAGTGGAATACCACGCTTCAAGGCCGCCGGGACGGTCAATGTCGTTGGCTGGCAGGCTTGTCGAGCTGTCGACCTGAATGGCGATGGTGCGACCGATCTGGTTGTCGACGGTGCATACCTTCGCAATGAAAATCCGGATGGCTGGCCCTTTCAGGCAGCACAGCCCGTTAAGCTGAATGCCGGTCGGAAGCCGTGTTTTCTGGATATTGACCGGGACGGTCGACTGGATGCCGTTTGTCTTGTGGGTGGCGAGTCCGTTCAGCCGGACTTCTACAAGCTTGCGTGGAGAAAGAACGTCGGCGGCACTCCACCGACGTTCGCTGAAGAGAAACTGTTGCCTGAAGTCGACGTGCCGGAAATCTCACTGGTCGCCGCGTGGAACCACGGGAATCAGTCCGGTCTGATTGTGCAGCACGACGTGTTTCAGCGACTGTCGTTCTATGAACTGGCGGTTGACGGGCAGCGATTCCATCACATCGGTCGAGCCGAATCGGTGTCCGCGGTGATGTCTCTCAGCGATCAGGCGTGGCCGTGTCTGTGTGACTGGGATTCGGACGGAGATCAGGATCTTCTGGTGGGCGGTGGTTATGGATGGCCACGCATCGTGATCAATGACGGAACTCGCGGGCGGCCGGCTTTCCGCGAACCGGTGCGTATTCTTTCTGAGGGAAAGCCAATCCGCTTCGTGCGGAATGAAATCCTGGGCGAGCCGCACAATTGGCACGACATGGGCTACGTCTATCCGCACTTCGTCGACTGGGACGGCGACGGGCTACGGGATCTGGTTTGTCCCAACGAAACAAACCGAATCTTCTGGTATCGCAATGTCGGTTCGGGACGAGTGCCGGAATTCGGGCCTCGGCGACAGATCCAATGCGACGACTTTCCGGATTCACCGAAACTCCGCAGACTCTCAGCCACACGTGCCAACGACCCCAAATCGAACAACGGAGTCTATCCGCTTGAGCAGGAACGGCCGTTTCTGTGGCGCACGGGCGCGGCTCTGGCAGATTTCAACGGTGACGGTCTGACCGACCTGGTGACTCACGACGGCCACAAACGGGTCGCGACGCTGTTCGTGCAATACCGACACAAGGATGGATCGCTGCACCTGCGAAAGGAACGAGCGTTGCGACTGGCCGATGGCAAACAGATCAATGATGCCATCATCACCCGTCGGTCACACTGGACAGAATCATTTCGAGCCGTGGACTGGAACGCCGATGGTTTGCAGGATCTGATCTACAGCGTGGCGGGCTCGCACAACGGAGCGAAAGACGGCGGCAGCATCTACCTGCTGTTCAACGTCGGCACCAAAACCGATCCTGTCTTTGCGGAACCGGTCACGATGAGCTGCTTTGGAGAACCAATCCGCATCACCAATCACGGTCCTCACCCCTGGCCAGGCGACTTTGACGGCGATGGCAGGCCGGACCTGATTACCTGTGTTGAATGGAGCGTCTATCCATACTACAGCCACGCAGCACTGATGATGGATCAGCGACCGACGTACACGTTGAAGTTGATCGAATGATAACGCATCCTTTACGAGTGAACGGATTGGTGTTTAGACTGGATCGCTTCCGGGTTTCGTCTCGTTTTCAAAATCTGATACCCGGCAGAATGGTGCGACGTTAACTGTTTCACGCCGAAGCGGATGTTCTATCACCGGGCGGATCCGTGCCTCGCCGATAGAATTTCCAGACGCGCTGTAGTACGCTGGTGACGAGAACGCGGCTTCAATAACGGTTCACCCTCATCATCCTGAGAACTCAGAATGCATTCACGTCAGATGTCTCATTGCTCAAAATCTGTTCGCCGCACGCAGGTGGCGATGATCGTCGTCTTCGGATTCGTGACTGTCGGGGTTGCAGCAGATCCGGGTGCAGACGGGACAACACATCGCATTACCGTGACGGTCGATCGAGGACGTGACGTTGGGCAGAGTTTTGGGTCTCTGTTTGAAGTGACCAGCAATGATGGCTCAGTTGTGATTGGTGCCGGCTTTCAGAATCTCTACAACACACGCTATCGAGCGGACAGGCATGCCCTTCAGTTTTTCGTTCGCCCGACCAGCGGCAAACGTGCGCACAGCACGGAAAAACTTCCCCGACCGAATGAATTGTGCGGTACCTACCTCTATGGGCGTGACGACGTCGTGCATTCAACCTATGGCGGCGTCAAAGCCTGGCGTCCACAGTCAAAGTCGTGGCAGCCGGAAGGCAACATTGGTGGTACAAACGAGACCATGCGGGTCGGCGACAGGTTGCTGACGTTCGGTGGCAGCGAGGTGAAGTGCGACGGGCGCACCGTTCTGAGTCCTCCGCAGGTAGGCAGCTATCAACTGTTCTTTTACGCCAACGGGCATCTGTGCTTCTACCACGTCAATCGAGGCGACAGCGGCTATCGCCCGTACGAAAGCGATAGCGACGGCTTCAGCAAACTCTACGCCTGTCCGTGGACGACCGGTCAGCCCCGCGTCGATCTATCCGAGGCGATCGTGCTCACGCTGCCGATTGTCGGCGAAACAACATTCGCCTGGGGACAACTGGGTGACCAAATCGTAACGGGCTCCAACATCGGCGGGTTCTATGTTTTCGAAGACCGTCAGTGGCGGACGCTTCTCGCGCCGAAACTGGGGGTCAGTTACCAGCTGTATTCGACGATGATGTTCCACGACCGGCTGCTCATGGGGCAATATCCGAGCGGTCGCGTCTTTCAATACGATGGTGTTGAGATCACCGACGTGGAGGGTTGGCCGCCGGTGCTGGATGGTGTTTCGCCCAATGCTCGCGAGGCCCAGACCACCGTAATCTATGCAGGCGACGTTTTTGTTGGTGTCTGGCCGTGGGGAGAACTCTGGCGGTACAACCCCGACAGTAAATCGTGGGCGTTCACGCAGCGAATGTTTGACCACCCGGATCTGTCCACCAGGATTACTCATCCCTATGACGTCGAGAACAAGGGCGGAGACGTGGGGAATCAATGGGGCCAGCGCGTGACGAGTCTTGTTCCGAGTGGCCCCAATTTGTTTGTGTCGACGTCGGCAAAGTGGCCGGCCGAGTGGGATCCGGATGAGTTTGCTTTCCTTGCCCCCGATAAGTGGAAGTCCTACGGTTCCGTCTACAAGCTGACGATTCCGGGCCACTTGGGCGCCGCGACGAAGTGGACGGACGGCCCCACGACTTTCGAGTTCGTCATCCACGATGACGAGATTTCAGTCACGCAGGACGGAAAGCGAATTGCTTCGACAACAGTGGCCGGCGAATTGATAAAACAGCTGCACGACACGCCGAGGCTGAAGGACGTCAAATGGGGACAGGGAATCTACGGGCCATTTGGCGGTGATGCGATTGCGGGAACTGTCCACAGGGAATGACATCCTGAGTGACAACTGTTATTACTCTCCTGCCGCTGGCCACGGCGGCTCCGATTATTTGCAGCAATACGATTCCCTGCCACCAGCGGAGATCAGAAAATATGCGAAATTTGATTCTGTTTATTCTGTGCATGGCGACCATGTCCGCATCCATCCACGCTGACGATCCTGTTGTGTTTGTCTCTGCCTTCAAGTCCGGAGAGGAGGGAGCGATTCACGCCTATCGGTTTGACTTACGGAATGGCCAGCTGAAGCTGTTGCATCGGACAACGGATGTCGAGAGTCCGTTTTTTATTGATGTTTCGCCAGACGGAAAATTCCTGTATGCCATTGATGCCGACCAATTTGGCGGTGACGAGAATGAGTTTGTGGCGTCGTATGCTGTCCAGGGACGCGACGGAAAGTTGCGTAGATTGAACCGACAATCCGCCCGCGGTACGGCGTCGTGTTATCTGGATGTTGATGCCACCGGCAGGACTGTCGTTGTTGCCAACTATTCGACGGGCAGCGTGGCCGCTCTGCCGGTGCAGGACGATGGTTCGCTGGGTCAGGCGGCTTCATTCGTGCAGCACAGCGGATCCAGCGTTGATCCCAAACGCCAAACAGGGCCATATGCGCACAGCATCGTGGTCAGTCCGGACAACCGTTTTGCATTGGCGGCCGATCTTGGCATCGACAAAATTCTCATTTATCGTCTCGGTGCTGCCACCGCAGATTTGACGCCGAATCACGGTCAGCCATTCGCGAAGTTGTCGCCGGGATCGGGCCCTCGCCACTTGGTCTTTCATCCGAACGGCAGGAACGTGTACGTCATCAACGAATTGAAGAACACCGTAACGTTCTTTGTATACTCGGGCGACACAGGCATGCTGAATCAGCAGCAGGAGATTTCAACACTGCCGCAGGATTTCTCAGGTACCAGTCACACTGCCGATCTGAAAATTACACCGAATGGAAAGTTTCTTTACGGGACCAACCGCGGTCACGACAGCATCGCAATTTTCAGCATCGCTGATAATGGCCGTCTGAAACTGGTTAGTATTGAACCCAGTCTGGGCAAAGGTCCGCAGAATCTGCTGATTACTCCCGACGGCCGCTGGCTGTTATGTGCCAACATGCCGGGCAATAACGTGGCAGTTTTTGCGATCAACGCAGTTACCGGCGGTCTGATGGCAACGGCTGATCCTGTTTCGATTCCAATGCCTTCGTGCATTCGATGGCTGGACTAATCGTCCACCGCCACGTTCCGGTGGAACGATCATAAATTGCTGAACTTCGGTTTGTAACCGGATGGCGGAGAGAGAAACACTCAACGGCAGCGTGGATCAAACTGTCGAATCGCCCCAACAAGGCATGCGATATGCAATAATGCATTGTTGTAGATTCCGCCGGCAAATATGTGCGGATTGGCACTCTGATCCTGAATTCCAAACGGTGCGCTATGAATGAACTCTCCTACTGGAATGGTGAGCTGATTGCCGACCACGTGTCGTCAATCAGCGTTTTTGATGTCGGCTTTGTCCAGGGAGTCACCGTGCCCGAGCAGATGCGAAGCTTTGGGGGCAAGCTGTTTCGACTGGACGAGCATCTGCAACGTTTGCACCGCTCTCTGCAAATCGTCGGAATCGACGATCTGGACATGGAGACCCTGAAAACTGACGCTGAGGTCATCGCTTCTCACAACCACAGCATGTTGCAGTCCGGTGACGATCTGGGATTGACGCTGATCGTGACACCGGGTTTCTGTGCCCCAGCAGCACAGGACGATGATCCCGGGCCCACCATCGGCATGTATACGACGCCGCTTCCCTTTCATCGCTGGGCTGGTAAGTATTCGACTGGAGAAACGCTTGTTGTTTCCAGCATCCGTCAGGTTCCCGGCAATTGTTGGCCGGCCGAATTGAAGTGCCGCAGCAGAATGCACTACTTTCTGGCGGACCGTGAAGCACATCGCAGGAAGCCAGGTGCTCGAGCACTCCTGCTGGATCAGGACGGATTCGTGGCCGAAGCATCCACCGCAAGCGTCATTGTGTACCGTGAAGGTGAAGGATTCGTAGCCCCGCCACCGGAAAAAGTTCTGCCCAGCGTCAGCGTCAGTGTGCTGCAGTCACTGGCAGGACAGATGGGGATCTCCTTCGTTCGCCGCGACATGTCAATTGACGATGTCCGGTCCGCAGACGAAGTGTTTCTCAGCAGCACATCGCCATGTGTTTTGCCAGTCGTGGCCGTTGACGATCAGCCCATTGGCGGCGGCATTCCCGGTGAGATCTTTCGGCAGACAATTGATTTCTGGAGCAGTCTGGTCGGTCTCGATATTGTGGCCCAGGCAACAGCGTTCGCCGTCAGGTGAGCGAATTGCACGTTTCACGCAGAACGATCAAACACCTGAGGAACCGCCCGCCGAATCTATGGTGGTGATACCGTGGCGAAAGCGTCTCCAGCCGGTATTGGTCTCATCCGGCTGAGTTCGCGACAGCGTTCTCCAAAGCATTCTGCTTCTTCTCGGATATGTATTCCAGGTGCAGGAACAGCGTCACCGTAACAACTGCAAGGACAGCAACAGTCAGGAGCAATCCGAGGAAGACGGGCCACCCGTGGTTTTTTACGATGGAGCCTCCAAAGAAGTTAAAAACGAACGCTCCGCTATAGCCGAACACGTCGATGAGAGCGATCAGGAAGCCGCTGTGCCTGCCACCAAAGGCGATCGAGAAGACGCTCATCGGAATGTAGTACGCGGGAGAAACTGAGAAGCCGAAGACAAAGATCGAAAGCATCGCGGCCGGGAGCCTCAACGAATCTGAAAGTGGAAGCGATGGCAAGCTCCAGAGAAACAGGACACTGCTACAGCTTAGACACAGCAGGCCGCCGATCGCCCAGACCAACCGACGCCTGGAAAGCCGGTCATAGAAGATGCCGCAGGCGATCAGGGCGACAAACATTCCCGTCGGAAAGGCACTCCCCGCCATTGCCGCCTGCCCTGGCGCGATGCCGACCGTCTCACTCAGGTACAGGGGAATAAAGTTGAAGAAGTCCATTAAGGCGGTCAGAAAGGCCAGGCCAAGGCAGATGAGCCAGACCCGTGCGCTAAGAACGAAAACGAGACAGGCCTGGAAAAGAGTGGTTCCGTCCAGGAAGTGCGGCTCCTTCGCAGTCGGCGAGTCCTCGTTAACGAGAGGAGATATTCCCACGTCCTCGGGACGATCCTTCAGCCAGACATAACCAACGAAGACCATCGCAGTGGCCACGCCGCCCGACACAATAAAGACGGCGCGCCAGGGGAGCCAGGTCAGCAATGCCCCAAGCACGACTCCTGCGGTGATCGTCCCGACCCGAGAACTGGTCGAGATGATACTCCACACGCGGCCATGTTTTTTACTGGGGTACCACTGGCCGATAATCTTGGCCATCGCCGGCCAGCCGCCAGCCTTGAAGAACTGACCCGCAAAGTTCAGGCCGCCGAAGAAAAAGATGGAAGATACCAGCCCAAAGGCGGCGGTGCAGGCAGCCGTCAGCAACAGGGTCAGCAGTAACAGTCGCCTGCCTCCGATGCGGTCCGCGGCAACGCCAGTCACGAGCTTCCCGACGATCGCTCCCACCGACGCCCAACTCATCAACCGCCCAAACTTCTCGATGTCGAGCCCCAGCGAAGGATCCTGGACCATTGCCGGACTGGCCGCAACGACGGTGTTCCGGCAGAGCATGAAGGCGGCGTAACAGACGTACATTGTGGCCAGCGTCGTGAATTCCCAGCGGACACGCGTGGGATCTGCTGCGACATTAAACTTGTATGGCGACGTGGGCATGGCAGGTGCGGGGCAGTAAAGAAAAGGAATCCGCAGCGTTGAGTTTGTTGTTTGGAACACCAATTAAAATCAAGCAGGGACTCCTATGGAACGCATGTTGCGCGATTCATGCGGTGGTGACACGAAACGGATCAGGAACTGGCTGCGGAAAAGAAAGCGAAGCCTCCTTGAACGACCCGCCGCGGGAACACATTCACTGTCGACCAATCCGGCTCGGGTGTCTAGATCCCCAGATTTGCAAGTCCGTCGCTGAGGCGGTTCAGCAGTCCGCCGATGATTGGATGGTGCGCGTCAAAATCGCGACTTATGTCTGCGATTCGCTCGGCCAGCGAATCGTCAGGTTCGATCGCGGTTCCGTCATCGACCAGCAGGCGTTGAATGTCAGCCGTGACGCTCGCTAACAGCTCACGGGTTTTGTCGTCAACGTCGGATGTTTCGCTGAGTGTTTCATGCAAACTGGCAAGTGTGTTGCGCAATTCTTCGCGACTCATCGCACTTCTCCCAATGGTCAGACGGAATCTCGAACCCACCAATTGTAGCACTAAACTCAGACAAACGTAACAAAACCAACCAGCAGCAGATCTTTCCAAAGCGACCAGCAGAAGCGGACCAATATGGTCCACTTTGCAGGTCACTGACATCGCACTGGATTTTACGTGGTCGGGACAATCGTTCATTTGTTGACTTCGACCGCGAAGTCGCTTCCCGGAAGGCGAACGGTTCAGAGTTGCCACTGCGAAGAATCCAGCCTGCCATTCAATTAAGCAAACAGCCTCCCTGTTGATTGCTCAGCCGGAACGGACTTCTTTGTACCGACGCAGGCAGTACTTCCGGACAAATCGTCGTTCCTTCGCGCAGACGGTTGAAGAACAACCGGAATTCGCGTCTCGGGTGTAGTTGTTGATTCTGGCGCTGGCCAGTCGAATGCCGGCGATGACTGATATTTGTTTTCCGCCAAACGGCTGGTCAAAACACATGTTCCGTCGCAAGGCAAAGTTCTGGGTGACGGATATCGGCCGTTCTGTTCGGCGATTATTGTCGATAATTTATCCAACATTTCCGAGTCGCGGACGAATACCACATACACGCATCTGTTCTGCACACAGCAGTTCCGTTGTCTGAAAGGAACTCAACATGTCCGAATTTGCCCCCGATGGCGCCGAAGCGACTGTCATTGACCGAAGCACGACAGGCAAAAGAATTCTGTTCACGGTCGTTTTTTTGTTATCGCCCGACTCATTGAAGCCGTGCTGGCCGTCGTGGTTCTGTATCAGCTGGTCTATACACTAACCACGGAACAGCCCCCCGCCGTCCGAGTCACTCGTTTTGCCAACCGCCTGATTCGCTACGGTTTTGAAATTGGCCAATACCTCACGTGGAACAGGGATGATCGGCCCTTTCCATTCAATGAGTTTCCGATTGCCGCTGATGATCTGAACTCGGCGACGACTCAGTAACCGGCGGGATGCCCCCGGGTTCAGGAGCACGTGCAGTGAGAGTCGGCGCACGAATGACACAGGCTGAGGCTGCGCGATGAATTTCCCTGCCATGGGCGACAGCGGAATCTGTCCCAGGGAATCCATGCGTGTCTGCGGCTATATACTTGTGGGTAACGACAACGAGTGAACCCCCGGGGCTTCCTGCACAGGCTCAGCCAGTCCCAACCACCCATCAGTCCGAAACCACAATCCGTGACTGCACCCGATGCCCCCTGAGTGGGGTGCAGTAACAGACGGTTGCGCGAATGGGATAAATGGGTTAACGTGGCAGTGTTACTGGCATTTTGCCATGGAGGTGCCCGATGAACTTTGCAGAACTGAGTCCGGAAGAACGCTTGATTGCTGAGCAGGCGGTTCTGAATTTACGAACGTTGAACAGTGCGGCGGATGCTGCGGTCGACGGAACCGTATTCGCCGTCGCTGAACAGCTGGCCGTTGAGCAGGGACGAGAATTGACACGTAAAACACTGCAGGCAACGCTTAACGTCCAGGTGAAAAGCGTCGAAAAAAAGTGGGGCCGCCAGGGTCTGCGAATGTGGGTTGAAGAAGTGCCATCATGGTCGCCGATCGC
>JAPYTO010000240.1 GCA_029941865.1 Fuerstiella sp.
CGCTCAACAGAAACAGATGCCCGTTGTACGCGAACGGAGACGAAGTGAACGAACCGCCGGGCGTCAATCTGCGTTTGCCGTAGACTTCTTCTCCCGTCTTTGCGTCATGGCAGGTCAGAAACCCTCGATCGTACAGCGTGTACAGATAGTCGCCGTAAACAATCTGGGACGGGTTATATGGAGATGACTTGCCTTGATACCACGCGATGTATTCGCTGTCGGCAAACTCCCCGTCTTCGACCGGAGTGATATCGCCAGTGGCTCCGGGCTTGATCGCAAAGGTGGGACGGTGGTCGTCGCCGACATAGCCGGACGCGATGTAGCACAATCCGTGCGCCGCAAACGGTGACGGAATCACGAGACTCGACATCCTGCCGTTAAATTCCCACAGCAGTTCGCCGTCGAGTGAGTAACTGCGGTTTCGTTTCTTACCCGGTACGACGATTTCGGTGCGGACTTCGTTCTTCCACACCAGTGGTGTCGCCCACGAGTGGGTTTCTTCACGAGCTGTCCGCCAGCGTTCCGTGCCCGTCTTCGCGTCGAAAGATGCAATCCAGGATTCTTCGCTGTTGTCGTAGACCACGAATACCTGCCCATCATGAACCACAGGAGAAGCAGCGGCCCCATAATCACGTGCTGTTTTCTTTGGCTCAATCGCCTGCGACCACAGCGGTGTTCCGTCCATGTCGTAGCAATACAGTCCAAGGTCGCCGAACAGAACGTAAACTTGTTCGCCGTCCGTCGCGGCCGTCTCAGCAGCGTAGGTGCTCTTGGGATGGCGAGGTACTTTCGGTTGACCGACATGCACCTCGTGTTTCCAGAGCTCTTTGCCGGTATTCAGGTCGAAGCAGTAAACCATCCAGTGATGAAGACCTTTTGCCGGATCGCGCACACCTTCACCCAGGTACAGGCCCTTACTCGGTGTGAGGTTTTCCTCTTCGCTGACTACGGTGCTTAAGAAAACGCGATCACCCCAGATAATCGGGCAGGACCAGCCCCAGCCAGGGACGTCCACAGCCCAACGGACGTTGTCAGTGTTTGTCCATGTGGTCGGTAAACCGGGGTGGTTCGGGGCGACTCCGTCAGCATTTGGTCCCCGAAATCTCGGCCAGTTGTCCTCAGCGATTGCTGAACAGGTCGTGGCAAGCAGCAGCGCGACGGGCAGTAGCTTTGTCATCAATCACCTGTCCGATCATTGTCTGCACCGCCGGTCGAGGCACTCGTCATCTCATGGTCGTACGGGTCCCTTGTGCTGAAGAACCCGATCATCATTTCATGCCAACTTTGCCTTCCCCACCTGACATCCTTCTGGTAGTGATATTTTTCGTCTTCAGGTTCTGTATCCCGAAGTGCCAGGTTGTCTTCGGAGTTGTCAAAACTTGCTTCGCAGTAAATGACAGTGTCCTTCGGAAGAAGCAACGGCTTCGCCAACTTGTAAGTCAGCTGCCAGTTGAAATCGTAATTTGGTACCTCAAGTAACATTTTCGTTCCGTCTGTTATTTCGAGACGAGCCAGGTCTGCCTCGGATAGCGTGGCCAGATATTTCTTCGGAAACATCGCCACGTATTTAAAATACGTGCCACGGAGGTGCATGTGCGGTGTCATGTCGAGCAGCATTTGATTCTGACGAATCCTGTGCCGAGCTATGATCGGGGCGTGATGTGGACGACCTTCAGGGCCAACAGTACCTTCATCAGGCTTGAATTCTCTGTCAGGTACGAGAGATCGGTTCTCTTCAGAAGCCCAATCATCAGCTTTATAAGTCCAGGCCGGATCCACGCCGACAGCACCTGCAGGAATCTCAAAACTCCCGTTTACTGCTCCCCCGCCTCTGAACAACTTTGTGACGTTTTCCTTTTCTGTGAACTTCACACCGATATAGCTCAGATCTGTCTGAACAGTCCCATTGGGCGTGTAATGCATTTCGAAAAGCAGCGTGCTGCCGGCCGGCACGTGCATTGCCGTTCCTTCGGCCATCACCCTGGGAGTTGCCCCAGGGGCGTAGCCGACCAGCATCCACTTGTTCTTTTTCTTTTGTTCATCGTCCTTTTCTCCCGGCGGGATAATGTAGGCGATAATATGATGCACGACGGAAGTGTTGTCCGGACGTGCTTCCATTGCGGTGACATACTTGTCTTCGTTCCAGCCCGGGACTTCGAAATACTGGTATTCGACGACGCTATTCGCAGCAACATTGAAAGGCACTGGCGGATCTCGCATCCACTTCACGTCGTCCGGTTCCCCGATTTTCCAGCCCTCGACGAACTGAGGCGGTGACGGTAACTGAGACCTGTCACCTTCCGGCATCCCATTCTCTACCCATTTTTCGAGCAGTCGCTTTTCCTGTTCCGTAAGTCGGACGTCGTTGCTAAAGACTCCTGGCTTATGCCTGGAACTCGCATACCACGGCGGCATGAGGTTTCTGTCCTTTGTGCGGTTGCTTTCGTCTGTACGGATGACTTCAAGGATTGTCTCTTCCCACCCAATCACATCTTCGTAGCTGGTTAGGGCGAACGGTGCTACTTCGCCTTTGCGATGGCACTCGACGCAATGACTGTTGAAGATAGCAGCGATATCTTTCGAATAGGTGATATCGCCGTGTGGCTCAACCTGGCTGGGACGTCCAATGTGGCAGCCAATCGGCTCGGTGTGCGAAACGGATACTGATTTTCCAGTCAGTAATTCGTCGATCGCGACGGCCAGATCCCTTCGTTTGACTTTGTAACGAGACAAGCCAATCAGGTACTGGTCATCAATTCTTCCGTGATACCGAACCGTTCGTTTCTTATCCAGCAGAAAAACTTCGGGTGTGCGTTCTGCCTTAAACTGATCGGCGATGCGACTGCCGACATCCTTCAGCATGGGGAACGAGATCTTATGCTCAGTAACATAGGCCGTGATTTCAGCCAGACTATCCTGGGTATTGGCGTTGATCCCGACAAAGGCCACGCCCTTGTCTTCGTATTCCTTCTGTAATTCTGTCAGTCGCGGTCCGTACAATTTGGCCAGCGGACATTCTGTCCCCAGAAAAGCCACCACAACCAACTGGTGATCGGCAACGTCGTCGAGTGACCATTCGACGCCCCGGTGCGAGCCAAGCGTGAAATCCTCAATCGACTGATCCGCAACGGCCGACTGTATGCACAGGCCGGCAAGAACAGTCGACATTAAGACGATGCGTCGATGATCCCGCGTTGTGAAATTCCATGGAGCCTTAATCACTGCTTATTCCCGTATTGATGATGTTGTTGAGTCAGGTTCAGAGGCCAATGGAAGCAAGTTCAGGCCTCAAGCGTGACTTCGGTATGTGCGTTCCGTGTTGCCGTGCACAGCAGACCGTGCGTTGCCAGTAGTGAGATCGGTATATGTCAACGCAATCCCTGAATCGATGGCTGAACCCGAATATACGCAGTTTAGGCGGGCAGTCGATCGAGTCCCAGTGATGTTTTCGTGTTATGACGGTATCGATTTGTATCCTGTGCTGCGGATTAATGATTTTGGGACGTGGCCGATGCGAACTCACGGGCCTCGAAACGCAAACAGCGCCGAAAGTGTCCTCACGTAGATTGTTCCATCGACAATGGCAGGACTTGCGTAGACCCCGTCCTGCATCTCGTTGGTGGCCATGATTTTCGGGTCCGGCCCCAGACTCAAGACCGTTATTCGGCCGTCGCCGGATATCGTAAATAACTTATCGTCTGCGATAACAGGCGAGGCGTAATGGGTTCCCCTTCCGGGAGTGCGTATACGATAGACTCGCTTTCCGGTCCGGACGTCCAGACAAGTGAGGATGCCGCCGTTCTTCACAAAGTAGACGTACGTTCCGTCGCACAGTGGTGATGGTACTTCGGGAATCCCCTGAGTTTCCAATGTCCTGACTTTGTCGGGGGCGACGATGCCTTTGCTGTTCACCGGAATGGCCAGCAAGCCGTGCGTTTCATATCCGGCACGAAAGTTTTCGAGATCTTTGATTTGAGCCGCCCATTCGTCTGCGGCAATTTTCTTGTCTTTGTCTCGATCGGCCCATTCGAAACGAACCTTGCCTCCGTTCATGGGAGCTTCGATGCCTTCTGGACGATGAAAGATCCATAACTCCGGAAACTCAACGCGGCTGATCAGCTTGTCGTCGTCCTGATCGTGATCAGCGACCAATTCATCGAAGGATGGAAATGGAGGCCTTAACGCAGGTTCGCCCATTTTATTCCAGGCCGCCACGATAACTTCATCGCCACAAATAACGGGTGTGCTGGTTGCGGTCGTCGCGCACTTTGTCATCCAGAGTTGTTTGCCATTCGAAACGTCGAATGCCTGCACAGATCGAACCGTATGCACGATCAGTTTGTTGCCAGACACGATCGGGCACGATGTGCATGCCATTTCTCCCGTGAACTTTTCGTCCTGCGTCACTCTCCACAATTCTTCGCCGGTGTTCTTGTTGACAGCCAGCAGGTAATGATCGACATAGTTGCCGCGATACAGGATGACTGAATCACCGGCAATCATGGGAGATGTTGCATTGCCACCAAACGATTTTGTCAGTGGCATTCTGACTTCCCATAATTTGTGGCCGCTCAGATCAAAACAGATCAGCCCATACGAACCGAAGTACGCGACGACTCGCTGACCGTCGCATGCCGGCGAACTGCTGGCCGGGTTGAAGGAGGGGTGACCTTTTTCCATGGTGTCGACCGACACATGCCGCTGCCAACGCGTCTTTCCGTTGGCTCGATCGAGACACACAAGTGACAGCCGTTTCTGTTCTTCATCGAACGTCGTCAGAAAGATGGACTTGCCGACGACACACGGAGAACTGTGCCCTGGCGCAAGCGGCACATGCCAAATCTCATTTTGTCTGGGACCGAACTCGACCGGAACAGATCCACTATTTGCGACGCCCGATGAATTTGGTCCTCGAAACTGAGGCCAGTCGGCGTTCGCATCCGTCGACAGCAAAGCGGAGATACTGACCAGAAGGCACAAACGTCGTACAGAAATAATCCGGCACTTCATATCGCGGTATCACCTTCTGTGCTGATCAGAATTCGTCTCACGCAGTGCCGAACTTCTGTTGGGCAGGCTGCCAGCCTGTGATCCGACATTCCGGTGCTGGATGCGGGGTCTGGCACTCGTTCATTTACAACCGACGTCTCTCCACGATTGTGGACATATTACTTCGCGTTTTCTGCCTCGCTCCGAAAATGCTCCGCCGTGCTCTTTGGCAGCCATTTCTTCAGTTGGGCCTTCGCTTTCGCGTACTGCGGATCATCGGCGAGGTTGTTCCATTGGTGTGGGTCGTCGTGAGCGCTGTAGAGTTCCTCCCCACCGCCATCATAGTGAATGTAATGATACTGTTCTGTGCGGATGGCGTGATTGTGGCCATGCCAGTCCGGCGAATGGCAAATGACCGCCGGAAACGGCCACTCCTTCTGCGGATCGTGTACCAGCGGGGCAATGCTGCGACCATCAAGATCATTCCGAGGCGGCAGACCACACAATTCAATCAGCGTGGGAAACAGGTCGACAAGAGTCACCGGCCGTAGGCATCTGCCCGGAGTGCCGTTCGGGATACGAATAATCAGCGGCGTGCGAGCTGTCTGTTCCCACAGCGCTGACTTGGCGAACTTCTTTTCTCCGATGTCGTAGCCGTGGTCTCCCCACAGCACGACGATCGTGTTATCACGATGCTGGCTCTTGTCGAGTGCATCCAGAACGTGTCCAACACAGGCATCGGCGAAGGACGTAGAAGCCAATCGGCCCTGTACCGCATTCCTCCATTGCCCCTGTTCTTTAACGATATCGACAGCTCGGCCCACCATTCTGACGCCGCCTGGCGGAATGTCGTCCAGATCGCCCTTCTTTGACGGCGGCAGTTGGATGGATTCCAGTGGGTGCATATCGAAGTATTTCTTCGGTGCATACCACGGCAGGTGCGGATGATAAATACCGCAGGCCAGAAAGAACGGTTTGTCATGCTTCTGTTGCAGAATCTGCGCGGCCTTGTCCGCTGTCCTCCAGTCATTGGTCTGTTCTGTTGTCTGTCTGATTGGTCCCCAGTCAATCAGCCTTGCCAGGATCTTATTATCGAACAGATCATGCATGCCGTGCCGATACCGTTTGTCGGCGGGTGGAAACGGCGTGCCCATCTGCGTTGAATACTGTTCGTCCCATGCGATTGGGTCGGAAAACGTTCCTCTTGCCTGATGGTAGATCTTGCCGCCCGTTACGGCTGTGTAGCCGTGCTGGCGGAAATACTGAGGAATGGTTATCCAATTTGAAAACTTCGGAATGTCCCGAAACCAGTTTCGGTTGCCGTACACCCCGGTCGTCCACGGTTGCAGTCCTGTCATGAGCGACGTCCGCGACGGACTGCAGAGTGGAGCTGCTCCATAGGCCTGTTCAAACAGCACGCTCTGTTCCGCCAGTCGGTCGATGTTGGGCGTCTTTGCCTGAGGATGCCCGCCGAGACATCCGATCCAGTCATTCAGGTCGTCGACCGCGATGAAAAGAACGTTAGGCGGGCTGATATTCGCCCCTGCCTTGGCCGGTTGAACATTGGATTCGCTCGCGGTGCACGCGACGGACAGGGCCAAAACGCTGCTGGAGAATACGGATAGTATCATATTGTTTTATCCTGATGACATCATCAGGTGTACTGTCGCCGTTACAAGAAAACAGACTCACGTTCTTCATATTCTTCGCAGGATCAATAACAACCAACGCCACGTGGAAATCGTGGACATCATTTTGCAGACTTTTCTGATTGCGAACGTGTCTTGCCATGTCAGGACATGGCCTGCATGACTTCAAAATGTCCGTACGAAGGTTGTCTCGATTCAGTTTGTAGGACAGGTCCTGGCCTACGTTCCAAACTCCATTTCTGTGCAGATACCGATTGCTGTCCAGGGACTTGTGTCATTGTTTCCCAGACAGGGATCTGACGAGTCATTCGCCAGGTGACCGGGGTCGTCTTGCCTGTATCTGTGAGTTCTGAAGGGTTCCGATGGCACTCCTTCAGTTCCCGTTTCGTGACCCGATGACCGCTCAGCGTCTCAATACATGACTCGGGCCGGGAGGCAAGTCTCGTGTCGAGGGACCCTCTTTCTGTTCACATTGGTTGTTTCTGTTCGAGTGTTTCCTTTGGCAGGTGTGTCTTGTCATAGGGCTTTTGGTTCTTGTCCACACAAGCAGAAACCTGAATCAAAGCACGGAGGTTTTTGACGGTAATTGGAACCTCAGCAGCATAGTTGCGCATGCGACAGCCGACGAGGCTGATGGTTAACAGATCGTCGCCGCGAACAAGCAGGAAGTCCTGCGACTGCCCCACGTTTGTTAAGGCGCCATTTCCCCCCGAGAAACATTCAACGTTGGTGATCGCGGTGTGTCCCTCCGCCAACACGGTATGGAGTTTCGCTGGGCTCAACAAACAATGCGGCTCCCCGCGGCGACGCCCAATCGATGGCCGTCTGCAGATTCCTGGCATTCTCTGCCGCATTGTTCTCGGGCAATACGCCAAACGTCCTGATGCTCGTGGCAGCAACAAAACTGCAACAGGAAAAACATCAATCGCCGCCACGAATCAGCGAAAGTCGCTGTAACGGGCTAAGTCAACAGGTTATTGACCACCTGGCCGTGGACGTCGGTCAGCCGATAGTGGCGGCCCTGGAACAGGAAGGTCAGTCGTTCGTGGTCGATGCCTAACTGATGCAGAATCGTGGCGTGAAGGTCGTGGACCGTGACTTCGTCACGAACTGCTTGGTAGGAGAATTCATCGGTCTCCCCGTGATTGAGGCCAGGCTTGAATCCACCTCCGGCGACGATCTTGGTAAAACAGTTGGCGTGATGATCGCGCCCGTAGGACTCGGCCACCTGGCCGCTTTGGCTAAAGGCGGTGCGGCCGAATTCGCCACCCCAAATGACGATCGTGTCGTCGAGCAATCCGCGTTCTTTCAGGTCGGTGATGAGTGCCGCAGTTGCCTGGTCCGTCTCGCGACAGCGTTTCGGCAGATGAGTCGGCAGATGGAAGTGGTGATCCCAGCCGGAATGATAGAGCTGTATGAACCGGACATCACGTTCGGCCAGACGCCGGGCCATAAGACAGTTGAAGGCGTATGTTCCGGGCTGGCGGGCATCTTCACCGTAGAGTTTGAAGGTCGATTGCGGTTCGTCGGACAGGTCCGCCATTTCCGGGATGGAACTCTGCATGCGGAAAGCCAGCTCATACTGCGAGATTCGAGTTTCAATTTCCGGATTGCCCGTGCGTTTAAGCTCCTCCTGGTTGAGCTGATTGATCGTGTCGAGAATGCGGCGTTTTTCCTTCAGGCTTTTTCCGGCGGGATCCTTGAGGTAAAGCACGGGCTCGTTGCCGGAACGGAATCGCACTCCCTGGTAACGCCCGGGCAGAAATCCGTTCCCCCAGAGCCGCGTGTTGAGCGGCTGCATATTGCCGAGATCCCCGCGGGAGACGAGCACGACGAAGTCCGGCAGATTTCGGTTCATCGAACCGAGTCCGTAACTGAGCCACGACCCCATGCTGGGACGGCCGGGCAGGTTGTGCCCGGTGTGCATGAAAGTCAGGGCGGGATCGTGATTAACCGGCTTCGTGCTGATCGAACGAATGGTGCAGACATCGTCGGCGATCCTGCTCATGTGTGGCAGCAGTTCAGCAGCAGCTCGGAGGTCCATGGATTCCGTTGCCCCTGATTCGAACCTCGGGCCTGCCCCCTTTGACGTTCGACACCACTTTGAACTGGATCCAGTTGTTCACAATCCTGGTTTCAATTGCGTTGTGAACCGCCGCGTTCGTCACCGAGATATCCACCGCCGCCGCTGTAGCGGACGTCCTGGATCTGTAGCAGGATGCCGTCCGGGTCCGAGAAATAGAGTTCCGGCGTTCCGTTCGGTGCACCTCCACGATTCGGCATTCTCATCGTCACGTACGATTGAAGCGGCTTGACTGGTCCACGCGTTGTGTCCCGCCGTTTGATGCCAAAGTCAGCGAGCGCCTCCAGCACTTTCTCTGGGTTGAATTCGTCGACGGTGAAGCACACATGATGAATAAATACGCGGAAATTCTCTTGGCCACCAGCGCCGACAAACGCCAGAAACTGATTGCCCGATCCTACTCGCAGCAGCGGCATTTTACCCTGATACGTGTCGATCGGCATCTGAAACAGCTGTCGATAGAAGGCAACTGTTCGAACCTGGTTACTCACAAACGTCGTAAAGTGGTTGTAGTCCCGCAGGTTCAGGAGCCCCTTTTTGGCCGCGGGCTTCGGCTTGGTCAAAATCTCGTTACCACGCTTGCCGCCTCCTCCGCAATACGACTTGTCCTGAAGTTGGATTGTGATCCCATCCGGATCTTCAAGGAACAATTCCGGTGTACCGGAAGGATCGCCGCCCAACTCGGGGCCACGAGTCTGAATTCTCGCTTTGATCGGATCGAGCTGTTCGTGCGATTTGACATCTTGAAGAACCTGATGGGCGTCAAAGCCGTCGATTGAAAGTCCCATGTGGACGATCCCAGGTTTCCTGGACGCTTCTCCATCGATCGCCAGAAACTGTGGCCCCTCACCGATCCGAAGAATCACTGTCTTTCCCTGTCGTGCGACAATCGGCAGACCGAACACGCTCTGATACCACTCAAGCGAACGAGCGGGATCAGACACACGTATCTTCGTTTGGTTGATGGCGACGACTGAAATCGGTGACGGCGTGACCGTCTTCGCAAAAGCTTCAGGAGCCAGGGCCAAGACGCCCAATCCGCCGATGAAATCACGACGCCGCAGAAAGCGATCGTGAATCGCGGTTGGAATTTTGCTGATACCGGAATCCATGCCTCAACTGCCTCTCTTGACCACGATCACGTTCTCTTTCCCGAACGCACTCTGAACGGCCGGTGTAAACGATTCGTCCGGGTCGAGTCCCGCCATGTTGGACTGGCCGGACATAATGAACAGGTGCAAGGCTTCTTTGCCCTGCACATCACCGGTGAGTGCCAGCGAAAACAATAGGAGTGGAAGAATGAGTTTGCTCATGAGTCGGACTATCCTGACAGAACGAGTGAGATGGACGTAAATAGTGGGCGGACGAATTTGACATTGCGTGGTACCGGACGAGGCTTTGCTGTCTTTGATAAGCGGGTAAGGGAGTGGCGAGTCCACTCCCTTGT
>JAPYTO010000241.1 GCA_029941865.1 Fuerstiella sp.
TTCCTGGTCGGTTCGCAGACGGGCGAGGAATTCTGTCTGAGCGAAGAGGAGAAACTTGCCATTGCCACGACCGTCCGGAAGAATCTGGACGAACGGCGGTTTCTGATGGGCGGCATCGACTGCCCGTCGGTGACTGAGACATTGCGGCGGGCGGAAGCGTTTGCCGATGTTGGGGCGGAGGTCGTGCGCGTTCGGTTTCCGCGAGGGGCATCACTGATCGAGCCCTATTTTCGAGAAGTGCTGCCCCGCTGTCCGGTGCCCGTGCTGCTGATGCATCAATGCGACCCTGCGAGCTTCGGTATTGCTGCCGCACCGGCTGCTGCTCCGGAGATCCTCGCGGGGGTCGCCGATATGGACAACGTCTTTGGGTACGTGACCGACCACGATGTGCGATTCGAAGCTCGGGTTCGCCGTCTGCTGACCCGTAACCAACGGTTCTGGATCTGCAACGGCAGCCTGATGCTGCACGGAACGCTGATCGGCTGCAATGGAACGACGACCGCATTCTCAAATATCTGGCCAGCGGCGCTGGACGAACTGCTGCGTCAGGGGATGGCGGGCCGTTATGTCGAAGCGCAGCAATTGCAGCAGCATGTCCAGAAGATTGACGCGGTGATGCTGCCTTACCGGGCAGTTGGCGTCAAGGCAGCGCTGCGTCTGCTGGGATTCGAAGGAATGCGACCACGCTCACCGGCAGCGGAATTGCCGGCGAATGTTGTCCAGTCGATCGAGAAAGTGATGCAGGAGGCAGGACTTCTGTCGTCCTGACGCTGTTGAGCTGTGAAGCCTTCGGACAAAGGCTGAATTCTCGACCGTAAAGCACCAGCTCTGCTGGTGAGCACTCATGAGGTTCTGCCGTTCGTGATACCAGCGCAGCGCAAGCGGATTCGCAAAATGCACGAGACCCACTCGCTGGCGCTTCGAGCTGGTATTGCGGCCCATGCCGGTGGTTTTCAGTCACAAGCCATACCACCGGATTCACGAAGTGCCAGACAGCGCTGACACCAGCTGATGAAGTTGCCTGCCGCAGCGGCGGAAAGATTCAGTTGCTGCCAGCCGCTTTGTGATGTTGCTCATAATGCTGTCGCAGCAGATCCTTGCCGTAGTCGTTTCCGTTCGGTGTACGCAGGACGGCGTGGATGTGTTCGCGTGTGGGTTCGCGCGAACGAAACGGAGCCACTCGCCGCTCGTGGTCGAATTCAATCAGAACGACCGGGCTGTGTATGCGGTAGTAATAGACACTGGTATCGGTCGTGCCGCCGACCCACGCAAAGTATGTCCGGTCCATGTGTTGCTTTACTTCGTCCATTTTGACTTTCGCATGCCCGTCGTTCATCGTACCGACAAATTCTGCGACGGCGTCCAGCAGCAGCGACTGTTGTTTTTTATCCATCCGGGCAGCAGGCAGTCCCGAGTAATCAAGATCGACGTTGTCCTTATACGCCTGTGTCAATGCGTTGTTGCCGTCTTTGACCGACGAAAGAATGGCCGTATTTTTCTGTTCTTCATTCAGCGCCTGAATGACGGCAAGGCCTTTGGCCTGTTCGTCCTGCATCACGATCGTGCCTGTGAATTTTCCGCTGGTGGCATGGACCGGTTCACTGCCCACAAAGACGGGGGACATGACAACCTGATCACCCAGCACAAAGTAGTTGATGATTAAATGATGTCCGTCGATCTGCCAGCCCCACGGCTTCGTCGTTGACGGATCACCCATGATGGTGATCCAGTACAGCCATTCTCCATATTCATCAAAATTGTCTGCCAGTTCCGCCAAAGTTCCGTTGAGCTTCATGATGTCCTGCGACTGCTTTAGTCCCTTCGCACTAAGACTCGCCTTAAGCAGACCGAACGCCAATTCTCGCTGTTCTTCATTCATCTCGTCAAAGCCGACCCCCCGCCGTTTATAGAAGTGCCGATTGTCCCAGCTACGCCATTCGATGTCGTCAACCGGGAACATTGTTTTCAACGACTGGTCCTCGGTCAGTTTCGCAAGGAATGCATTGGCCGCTTTAACCACGGGTTCCGTGCTCACCCCGGAGGGTTCGATTTTAAACAACCCCGCTTCGATTTTTCCGCCCGCGGTGATGCCACGGAACGGCTCTTTCAATGACGCCTGACCCCCACCTCGACGGCCCCGCCCACCGGGCGGTTGAGCAAGAGTCGTCAGCAGCCCGACCGCGGCGATTGACAGAAGAATGAATATGTTTCGTCGCAACATGATGGCGTTCTTTTCAGAGGGGTTTAACGGGACGGAAGCCCGAATGTGTTTACCGAAGGACTCAATTCTCTGTAGGCCGATGTTTCCGCAGCGATTTGTGCCGCTGGCTCCGCCAGTGTTCTTGTGAGCCTCACCCCACTTGAGGAAAACGGGCGGGCTTCGTACGAACCAACCCCCGAACGAAAGCCTGACGAAGCCCAAGTGTGACCCACGTCGCTGCAATGTTCAATCAAGACACATCAGCTCGACACTTCTCGCTGACACCTGACCGGTTCTGTTTGGAAAACTTAGACAAACGGCCTGCCCGGTGCGATCATCAAAGCGGCTCGGCAGCGGTATTTCGAACAATCCACCGTAACCTCGATCATCCTCGTTCTTTGACGTTCAACAATGATTCTCTGTGACAAACGGACAACGGCAGGCCACATTGCAGCCACGGCAACCGCCGCCGGACAATTTCGACAGTTTTGGCGTATATTGAGCGTGACCTCTCTGTCCACCTTCGCCGTGTTGCCGTTGGCCGGAAGCACCGAACAAAGGGTGGACGGCTCTGTTTGCCGAAACGCCACGTCGGGTCTTGAGAATCTCATAAGAGTCTCGGGCCGAATCCTGTGCGGAGGCGAACCGTCCGGAGAATCCGCATTTGCCACGCTGAAGAAGCTGAAAGTGAACACGATTATCAGCGTCGATGGAGCCACGCCGCAGATCAATATCGCGAAGAAGGTAGGCATCCGTTACGTCCACATTCCTGTTGGCTACGACGGCGTTTCCACAGAAGCGGGGCAAGCGCTGACGCGGGTCGTTCACGAAACAGTGGGCCGGATCTACATTCACTGTCACCATGGGCACCACCGAGGCCCCGCAGCAGCAGCGATCGCCTGTCGGATCGAAGGAACGGCCGACACTGACCGGGCGCTGCAGATCATGAAAACCGCCGGTACAAGCCGTGATTACGCAGGGCTCTGGCGCGACGTCGAGATGTTTGTCGTGCCGGATGACGACGTACAACTTCCTCGGCTGGTTGAAGTCGCGGCGTCGGCATCAATGGCGTCGGTGATGGCGAGAATCAGTCGAAGATTCGACAACATTAAGGCATGTTGCGAAACGATTCTTCCGTCGGCCAACGATCGATCGCTCAATATGTCGGCCCAGGACGCTCTGCTTCTTCACGAAGCGCTGCGCGAGGCGGCACGGGATCTGCCGCACGGCTACGATCAGAAATTCAGAAAGTGGCTGGTAAGCTCTGATGATGCAGCGAAAGGTATTTACGATTCGCTGCGGTCAGGTTCGGCGGACAGTGCTCGACGGCACTTCAAAACACTTCAGCAGCTGTGCACGCGGTGTCACAAAGCGTATCGCAATTGACGGGACTGCCATTCAACGCTGTCGAGACGGAATGTTAAACGTCGTCAGCCTTTAACATGATAGCCCATTGCTTTCAGTTCGACTCGCAACCGATCAAGGTGTCTGCCCTGAATTTCGATGGAATCCTCCTGAAGAGTTCCGCCGGCCCCGCACGATGTTTTGAGCTTTGTCAGCATCGCGGATAGATCGTTGTCTTCGGCGGCAAGGCCTCGGATCACTGTCACCATTTTGCCTCGCTTACGTTTTTCCACGGCAAGGCGTGCGGTCTGCTTATGGGGCGCCAGATATGTGGGTGGTTCCGGTTCGGGCGGTGGACATTCGCACTCTTCTTCCAGCCGTCCACAACGGTCACATTCCGGGGGCCGGTCAAACTGCGTGCCAGCGAAAAGTCGAGTCATTTTCTGTTGAGCAACTACGGCGGGGCGTGAACGTATCAAAAGAAACACTCAGGTTATTGTAGCCTGAACGTAGTATTGTGCCAGAATCGCAGCGATGACATGCTGAACTTCGGCCGATGACGTGGTCGGTGCAGTATCCCCCGCATCGTGCTATGATCAAAGCACACTATCATCAACGAAAGCAAAAGTCGTGTCATCGGCCGAACAGTATCTCAAGCCGGAAGTGATTCAGAACATCGCCCGACTCGACCTGCGCGCGAAGTTTATTGTGGAAGGTTTTCTGTCCGGTTTGCACACCAGCCCGTTTCACGGGTTCAGCGTCGAGTTCAGTGAACACCGCAGATACAACCCCGGTGATGATCCCAAGGATATCGATTGGCAGGTATTTGCTCGCACGGACCGCCTTTATGTGAAGCGTTATCAGGCCGAGACCAACATCACCGGTTATGTGTTGATGGATATGTCACGGAGCATGGCGTACACGTATCGCCAGACGTTGACGAAGTTCGACTACGCCGTCTGCCTTGGGGCGGCCATCAGCTACATGATGATTCATCAGCAGGACCCTGTCGGCCTGATCACGTTTAACGAAAAACTGCGGCAGTCTTTGCCCGCCAAAAGTCGTCGTTCACAGTTGGGTAACATTCTTGCTGTGCTGCAGCAGAGTAAGCCCGAGGGTGAAACACGCATCGGTGATGTTCTGCGGCAGGTGGCGTCCATGATCCGCCACCGCAGTCTGCTGATGTTGATGTCTGATTTACTGACCGACCCCGACGAAGTTATCGAAAACCTGCGAATGCTTCGGTACGCCGGGCACGACGTTATTCTGTTTCACATACTGGACGAGGCCGAAGTGACGTTTCCGTTTTCGGGCAGCGTCGACCTGATCGAGCCTGAAACCAACGATCACCAGGTCGTCGACGCCGCCGGAATTCGGTCTGACTACATCGAAGCGTTAAACGAGCTGCGCGAACGTTATCGTCAGGAATGTTTCTCCCTGGGCATTGATTACGTGCCGCTGGACACCAGCATGCCATTCGACAAGGCACTCATCGAATACCTTTATCAGCGGCAGGCTCGGTTTTAACGAATTCAGCGCAGACCGGCGCGTACAATCCACCAAGCCGATCGGACCACACGGACCACACGGACCACACGCCTGCGCTGTTTCCGTTCAGTGACGCTAACGCACGTCGGCACCACGCGTCTCGGAAGCCTGTCGCAAGGACGTTACAACAGCGACTCCAGCAGCAGTCGCAGCTTTCGCATTTCCAGCAGGCGTTCTTCGCCGTCCATGGTACGTGGCAACAGGTCAACACTCAGCGAGCGCCTGTAGTCTTCCAGTTGCAGCGAGCTGATGATGCGGTTGTAGTCGATTTCGCCCAGTCCACCTGGTACCTGCAGTTCCGTCCGTGATGTGTCGCGGAGCTGCACGTGACAGGCGTACGGATAGACAACGTCGAATTCCACTGATCCTTTTGGCGTACACAGAAAATAGCTGGGATCCAGTGTGACCCCGAGCCCCTTGACGGACTGGCACAGTTCGATCGCCGTGTGGGGATCTTCCGTCAGCAGTCCCGTCTTTGTCAGAATCGAAAGCCTGATGCCCTCTTCAATGCACAAATGGTTGCGTTCTCGCAGTCGATCGATTTCCGAGTTAAACGGTGTACCAAGCTGAGATGCTTCAATCGTTAACTGGGCAACTTTGAGGTGTTTGGCGAAGCTGACAACCTTGCGGAAATCATCGATGGAAACTTCCTGTTCCAGAAAGATGGCCACAGGACTGAGCCGGCTCGACTCGCGAAAACTGAAGACAGCCGCTTCGACGTCGCCAGCGATCTCCTCCACGTGAAGATGATCGAATTGGTCGTTGATCCAGATTTCCACTTTGTCGAAGCCCAGATCCTGCAACTGCCCGCAGGCAGCGGAAAACGGCATATCCCAAAGGCTTCGCGTGGAGGCCGCGACTTGCACAGTGACTACTCCCTTAGATTGACAACCAGACACCGAGAATGCGGGCGACTCCGCCCGAAACCGTGCCAAAGATGCAGGAATGTATTTCTGTATGGGTTATTCCGCAAGACCTCTCAAACTTCCTGTTTCAACATCTGGAGGAATTAAAGGGATTTTGCACGTTTCGACGGTCGAATAGCCGATAACGATAACAACGCGGCTTGTAAGTCCACGGACAGGCAGATGTCGCCGCCGTTCTGAGACGGCTGCGAGCCGTGATTCGAAAATGATGTCAGGGGATGAAGGGAGCCTGGTGATGCGTAGCCGAACTTCGATGTTATTGCTTTCGGGGGCGATTGGATTGGTGATGACCGGATGTGCCACCATGTCACCCACAATGCGGGCACAAAGCCCGGATGTGACGCAGGTGTCACATAGCGGTTTTACGTCCGCCGGGACGTTGGCGCATTGTGACGATGCGGCCTGTCGCAATTGCGGTCCGGGCCATGCCCCTTGTATGAATCTGCCGTTTCACCCGGTGCATCGTAACTTCCACACGTACGATGTGCCGCAGGGACTCACATATCCGCAAAACGACACTCCGGCGGCTGTGTACCAATACCCGTACTACACGACTCGCGGACCAACCGACTTCTTCATGGAATGACAGCCTGACCGCTGAAAACCAGTGTTTTCATTGGTTTTCAACGTTTTTCCGGATGGCGATAACTTCGGCGGCAACTCGGATTCGTCGGTGTTTTCTTCTGTTCGCATAGGTTCTGTGCCACCTGGTGTGCCACTTTTTTGTGTGGCCTGAGGCCGTGCATTGAATTGCTCGAAGTGGCCGTCAGAAACGATGGCGTAGGCGCTGTTCTAAACAGTAACGCTGTGCCCGATCCACGCTGCGATGACGTGTGCGGGTGCCTCGTTCGCCGTCAGCCAGTCGTTCTCGCAGGACAGCCGCAGATTCTTAATCAGGTTCGGCCAGGGTTTGTGTCCAGCGGCCTCCACAATGCGTTCCATCGTGTGGTACAGGTTCACCAGACGTGCCGTTTGAAAAATGTGCTTCTGTCCATCGCGTGCCACGGCGAACGCATCACTCAGATACTTTTCTACGTCCCGAATCGGCACGTACCGCATTTCTCGACCAACATGATGTGCCGTCTTGGGGGATCGGACACGGAGCTTACCGTCGCTCCATAACACGTCGTCCCAGTCCAACTCCAGCGGTTCCATCTTCCGCAGACCAGCATACCGCCAGAGTGCGATCAGCAGACGCCATTCAGCGTTTGGTGCTGCCTGAATGACATTGTCGATGATCTCGGCGGCGATGTTCATTTTCCCCTCGTCTCCGCACCGCATACTGCTGATCTGATTCCTGAATGGATTCTGTGGCAACAGTTCCTCCATGACAGCGTGGCCGAACATTGCTTTTGCGTTGCCAACCCGCTGCCTGATGGAGGATTCCAACAGGCGTCCCTTCGGCGAACGTCGCGTAACGGGGATCTCGCGAGACTCAAGCCACTTCCGAAATGCTTTACCATTTGCCAACGTGAATGAATCGAGTGCCTTGGTGCCGTGGAAGCACTCCAGCAGCAAGTCCCGAGTTACGGACCAATTCTTGAGCGTGTTGGAACTGGCTATTTCACCTTTTCGGGTGATGCCCGTTGCTACGTACTCATCGAGAAATGCCGCCAGCGTTATCGACGGCTCTTGATCAGGTTCGACCGCCGCTGCCGCTTTCGGTGCCGTCAATCCCGCTCGCACCAGCTTCGCGTGGAGCTTCTCACCGATATCACCGAGCCACTTCGCCGTTGTCAGTTCGACCGTGCCGCCGCTGGCTTTCGACGTTACCAACAGATCGACCTGTCGAGCAATCTGAATCGCGGTGGCATTGTTGGTTCCCTTGCCTGGTCGCAGTGATCGACGATCACCATTCGGATCTGTGTAGCCGATCCGCCAGCCTTTGGCGTCTTTGTGAGCGTTTGCCATTGTTCCTCATCTCCTGAATGAGTTCCTGATTTGAACACTTATGCCGCGATAAGTATTTGAGCTTTGAGCACCACAAATCAGATATCGATTATAGGGTATTCTCGTTTGTTCGTCCAGGTACGTGTTATGTGCCACCCGTATAGTGGCCTTGTCGATTGACTTCCCGCTGACACCCACCCGCTCACCCGCCTTGTCACGAGCTTGTGTTTCCTTCCGTCGCTCGAGTGACTTGAAGGAAACATTTCCATCAAGTAGATCAGTCCGCGTTCCCTGTCGTTCCTTCGCCGCTGCGGTTTCGTCTGGAAAAGTATCTCGGGATACTTTTTCTCTGCTTTGGGGTAGGGGGTCCGAATGTTGTGAAATACGAATGCCAGGGAACCCCATTCTCCGCGCGTGTTTTTTTTTCGGTTTTGCCTGGAAAAGTACGCCCGACTTAATTTTTTGTTCCGCACACCATTCCTTCCACGTCTGCGGTTTCGTGTTCCGTTCGTGATATCACGTCACAAAAAACGAGTTTCAAACTTTGGCAGGTTCCGCTGTTTTGAATCTGTAACCCGATCTGCCAGACCGCTGAAGTGTGCCATCGGCTACAAGTCGCTTGAGTGCACGTTGCAGCCGCTTCCGATCCGCTTCGTTGCCTGCGTAGCCGAACAGTGATAGACAGTCGCAGCAAACCCAGCCGCCGCCGTCGAATGCGGCCAGTTGTGCCAGTAACGGCTTGTCAAAACTGCGGACGAAATCACGATAGAACATAATCCCGTCGTCGCCGATCCTCGGATGCTTCCTCAGAAATTCGGCACGTTGCCGAATCAGAGTCTCAATGTCGATGTGCGGCATTCTGTTCGCTTCCGTCCCAGGTACACTGACTGTGCCTAAGTGTGGGTGGTGTATGCGGTATGGCGTCAGAATTGGGATAAAGTCCCTACGGCTTCAGATAACGGCAGCGACCGGTGAATACGCAAGCCAGCCGCCGCTCGCCTTGATCTTCCCGTGACACAATGCAAGCAGCTTTCAAAATTTCGAACTCGCCCAGGAGCAAGCCCCTGGAACCTCATCGATACGCTTACGTTACGGCAACTCCGGTCGCGGCTCCGCCGCGCTCCCTGCGAGCCTCCACTTCACCAAACCGATCACTTGTATGCGGCTCCGCCGCCCTTTACTTGACGGAACTGCGGAGCACACGAAAGCCGCCGCTGCTGAACCGGTAGTCCGGCGCGCGCCCGTAGCGGTCCGCCGAACGGCAGTAGCCGGAGCGGCTGATCCAGCTACCGCCCCGGTACACCCGGTACGGGCCCGATGCAGCCCCCGTGGGATCCGTCACCGAGCCGCTCGGATAATATTCATACCAGTCCTGACACCACTCAAGAACATTCCCGTGCATGTCATACAGACCCCACGCATTCGGCGGCTTACCACCAACCGGATGTGTCGTGTCGCCAGAGTTCTTGCGGTACCACGCGTACTCGCCCAACTCGGATTTACTGTCACCGAAACTGTAAGCCGTCGTGGTCCCAGCCCGGCACGCATACTCCCACTCCGCTTCCGTCGGAAGACGGTACACATAACCCGCAGACTTCTCTGCAGGCAGCTCGCTCAGCTTCCTGCAGAACTCAACGGCGTCATCCCAGCTTACATTCTCGACGGGATTCTGCGCACCCTTGAACTCACTCGGGGTGGAGCCCATCACTTTTAGTACTGCTCCTGAGTCACCTCATACACGCCTATTTCAAAACCCTTCGTCAGCGTCACCTGATGAGCTTTGTCGCCTACCCTCATCGTGAATGTTCCGGCGGGGATCGGCACAAAACTCATGCCGATGCTGTTCACAATCGGATCACCAGCCTGCGTTTGGCTCTGCGAGTTTGTGGCCTGCTCGTCAGGTGACGTGTCCGAATTGCCACACCCAACCACAGCAACAAGCAACAGAACAAACAGCATATGCCTCATCGCGACAGCCTTTCCTGATCGGTCTCACGTAACTTCACATTGCGTAAGTCTACGCCCCCTGCATGTCACCCCACAACCATGCCCCTGTTACAGATGTTCCGCTGTTCATCAGCCCCTTCCGCGAAGTAAGTAACTGTGCTCAATTGTTGGTGTGTGCAGTTCGCATTGATTAAGAAACGGCAGCGACTGGAAAGGAGAACCAGCCGCCGCCG
>JAPYTO010000242.1 GCA_029941865.1 Fuerstiella sp.
TCGTCCGAAGAGCCAATCCGGACGACGAGGATTACGTAACCTATGAACTCATCAAGTGACCTCCAACAATCATTCGCCAGTCTGCAGACAACACTCAATCGCCGCGACTTGCTGACGAACGCAGGTCGACCGCTCGGTGCAGCTGCTTTGGCGTCGTTGATGGGCAGTGCGGCCGCGGCTCCGGCGACGGTTTCGACTGCTGCTGCCAACGGTGGTCTGCCGGACCTGCCGCACTTTGCTCCGAAGGCGAAGCGAGTGATCTACCTGTTCATGTGTGGCGGCCCGTCGCATATCGACACCTGGGATTACAAGCCGGAACTGCGAAACATCCACGGCCAGGAATTGCCCGAGTCCATTCGTAACGGACAACGCATCACGACGATGACTTCCGGCCAGAAGGCCTTCCCGTGCGTGGCTCCTATGTTCGACTTTAAGCGACATGGGCGGAATGGTACCTGGGTCAGCGAGATTCTGCCGCACACGGCAAAGCTGGTGGATGACATCACTTTGGTAAAGTCCGTTCACACCGAAGCGATTAATCACGACCCAGCCATCACGTTCATCAACACAGGCGTCCAACAGCCCGGTAAAGCCAGCATGGGAGCGTGGGTCAGCTACGGTCTGGGCAGTCCGAACAGAAACCTGCCATCGTACGTCGTGATGATTTCGAAGGGGCCGGGACAGAAGCAGGCTCTGTACAGTCGGCTGTGGGGCAGCGGATTTCTGCCGTCACAACACCAGGGTGTCGCGTTGCGAGCCGGCAACAGCCCGGTTCTTTACCTGAACGATCCGGACGGCATCGACCGCGCAACTCGACGACGAATGCTGGACCGCATCGCGGCCATCAATCAGGAACACTTCAGCAGCTTTGGCGATCCGGAAACACTGGCTCGGATCGCTCAGTATGAAATGGCGTTTCGGATGCAGACGTCGGTACCCGGATTGATGGACCTGAATTCTGAGACGGCAGGCACAAAGGCTCTGTACGGTCCCGACATCGAAGCGCCGGGTTCGTTTGCTCGCAATTGCCTGATCGCCAGAAAGCTGGCGGAACAGGGCGTGCCGTTTGTACAGCTGTTCCACCGAGGCTGGGACCAGCACGGCAGCCTGCCGAAACTCATTCGCGGCCAGTGTGAATCCATCGACCATCCGATCGCTGGTTTGATCACGGATCTGAAACAGCGCGGGCTATTCGAAGACACGCTGATTGTCTGGGGTGGAGAATTTGGTCGCACAATTTATTCGCAGGGCAAACTGACAGCCGACAATCATGGGCGAGACCACCACGGTCGCTGCTTCACAATGTGGATGGCAGGAGCCGGCATCAAACGGGGCTTCGAATTCGGAAAGACCGACGATTACTGCTACAACATCGTTGAAAACCCGGTCCACATTCGGGATATGAATGCCACAATTCTGAATCAACTGGGCATCGATCACAACCGGCTGACGTTCCGCTATCAGGGCCTCGATCAGAAGCTGACCGGAGCCGAACCCGCGCGGGTTGTGCCGGACATTCTGGCATAGCCGCCATTCGGCGGTTGGTACGAGCTAACGCTCGAAAGAGCATCGCTGCAGTTACAGCACGCCCATCCAGCTGCCGTTCGTCAAACTTCGGGTGTCCGCGACGGAAGATGCCACATGCTTCGCGGCGGCCGGTCGAACATCGCCGACGGAAGTCGGAACTCCAGTGATGGGTGGATAAATCTGCAGCCCCGACCGTTCCGAAAAATCGGTCAGTTGTGCGGCGAATCGTTCAGACCCACCAGAAACATCTGTCTTTGCGTCATAGTAAAGCTCAATATGAGCCTCAACACGGACGCATGATTTCGGGGAGGCCTGGATACCTCACAGAGAAATTGGGCGAGCCACTTCCGTACGCTGTTCACGCCATCCGACAGCGAAACGACCGGGGAATCGAAAATGAGTTCTGACAAATTGATTTACATGATCGCCGCAGAACCGATCGAACGAGCGGCATTCGGGCGTTACTTCAAAAAACACCAGTTCAACTGTCAAATCTTCGACGGTATCGAATCCGCAGAATCGGCTCTTGAAGCCCGGTCTCCGGACCTGTTCGTGTTGGCGGGGTCCAACATTTCCAGTGCCGACATTTGCAAATTCGGCACCTTTGTGGAACAGCGTTCGACGGCTCCGATCATCGCGTTGCTGACAATACTGCAGATGTCAATCGTTTCAGAAATCGCGGAATCCGAAAACCTGTGGACGGCCGAGTACCCGATTTCACTGCGTGAAATCCGAGCGTCCATCGGCGAAGCTCTGGAAGAGCTGGAAGACGATTAGCGATTTTGTCACTGTCAAAAGTGGGGTAAGGATCCTGCTTGCCGTGTGTTTCTCCTGATGAATCGCAAGCTGGAAGCTTACGCCACGCGAGGAAAACGGGGGCAGGCCGACTTACGGTCCGTCGTTGAAAAATGCATAGTCGCCACCTTCTGCACCTTCGTGGCACTCAATACAGCCTTTCGGTTTCCCGGCCAGTCGGATGTTGCCCATCGGTGTGGCCTTTTGTGCGACCTTGCCATCCGCCAGGAACTTGACCCAGTACCAGTCAGCGGCTGCGGGATTGTAGTTGGGCGTCTTGTACATCACTGTGACGGCCATCAGTTTCTGGCCGGTCGCGTCGTAATTCTCTTTGACAATGACGGAACCATTCGGCAGTTCCGCCGGCCGGCCCGCCGCCTTGCGATTCAGGTACATCTTCAGCGTGGCTCCATGAGGACTCTGCCCTTCATACAAATCATCCGTCTTGCCTGGAACCGGTGCCCATTGTTTGTAATGGCTGTCACGCAGGTAATTCCAGAATTTATTTTCAAACGTCTGAGCCTGCTGGACGACGCGACTGGACGAGCCACCGCGCTGGTTCGTCGACGATCCGCTCGAAAAACCTCTGTTGATGATCACGTTTCCCCGTGAGCTGGATTGACCAAACGCCGTTGTGGTCAGACAAACGCCGGCCACAGCAATGATCGTGGCGCTAAACAACCTTGGACGGAACATAGACAATCCTCTCAATGAATGTGGCTACAGGATTCCAATACAGGCGCGAGAGTCCGACAGTACTCGGTCATCTTCCGCGCTGGGTGTGTGACTGACTAACGATAAACTTCGGTCCTTACAAATAAAACCACAGGTTTGCCATCGTCGGCTCAGGAAAGGGGTCGGCGATGTGTGTGATTTCACAAAGTGAGTAAGTTCCCGGTAATCCAATACGTCGCAGACCCATATCCGGCCGATTGCAAAGCCACCCTGCCAGCATGTCCTCACCGTTCTCAGGAGTGATCGTCAATGTCCAGTCTTCCGCAGCTGCAACCCCTGGACCAGCACAATCAGCTGTTGCAGTCGCACGTGGCCCCGCCGGGGTGGCAGAATCCGTTGCCAGTTGGCCGCTACAACCTCGTGGTGATCGGTGCGGGTCCGGCTGGACTGGTCACCGCCGCCGGAGCTGCCGGACTGGGGGCGAAAGTCGCCCTGATTGAACGCGAGTTAATGGGCGGCGACTGCCTGAACGTCGGTTGCGTGCCGTCGAAGGGAATCATCAGCGCCGCCCGGGCAGCCGCGGCCGTTCGCGACTCAAGCGAATTTGGCATTGAAGTGCCGGACGGCTGGAACGCCGACTTCGCGAAAGTGATGGATCGCATGAGAGAGCTGCGGGCGGGGATGAGTCACCACGACGCGGCCACTCGGTTTACGGAACTGGGCATCGACGTGTATTTCGGTGGCGGCAAATTCATCAGCAACGACACTGTGGAAGTGAAGGGCCAGCGTCTGAAGTTCAAACGAGCCGTCATCTGCACGGGGGCTCGAGCGGCCGACCTTCCAATTCCCGGCCTGCAGGACGTCGGGGCTCTGACGAATGAAACACTGTTTTCACTGACCGAATTGCCGGCACGCATGGCCGTGATCGGCGGCGGCCCGATCGGTAGCGAGATGGCTCAGAGTTTTGCCCGCTTCGGCTGCAAAGTCACTCAAATCGAAAAGGCGGCCCACATTCTGCCCCGGGAAGATTCCGACGCGGCGCTGGTGGTCCAGCAGGCCATGGAACGCGATGGCATTCGATTTGTCATGAACGCTCAAACAACACGCATGGAAAAACGCGGTGATGAAACGGTCGTCGTGTACGAACAGGATGGTCCGGAACACGAAGTTGTCGTGGACAAAGTGCTGGTGGGCATTGGCCGCACGCCCAACGTCGATGGACTTGGTCTGGAAGCTGTCGGCGTGAAATTCGATTCCCGCAGCGGGGTCGATATCAATGATCGTCTGCAAACGACCAACCCCATGATCTACGCCGCCGGCGGCGTCTGTTCGCAGTACAGGTTCACTCACACCGCCGACTTCATGGCCCGCATCGTGATTCAGAACACGTTGTTCAAAGGCCGAGCCAAAGCCAGTGCCCTGACCGTTCCGTGGTGTACATACACGTCTCCGGAATTGGCACACGTCGGCATGGGGGCGAAAGAAGCGGCCGAACGCGGCATCGAAATCGACACCTATACCGTCGAGATGAAGGACATTGACCGAGCCATTCTGGATGCCGAAACGGACGGCTTCGTCCGAGCCCACGTGAAAAAAGGGACCGACGAAATCGTCGGAGCCACGATCGTGGCCGCCAACGCCGGAGACCTGATCAACGAAATCACTCTGGCGATGACGGTGAACAGCAGAATTTCGAAGTGGACAAAGACGCTGCGACTGGCAAAGGGCGTGGGCCTGTCGTCCATCGGAACGACGATTCACCCTTACCCCACTCAGGCCGAAGCCATCCGAAAACTCGGCGACCAATACAGCCGCACTCGGCTGACTCCGTTCGTGCAAAAGCTGTTCGCCAGGTGGCTGGCGTGGACACGGTGAACCAGCGGACGGTGTGGCACAAAATCGGTCCGGACTGGCAAGGCGAGCGGGGGACGTAAGTCCCCTGATCTTTTCGCAGGGTCGACACAGAAGTCGCCAGAGTTCCATTCACGACGTTGTCCTTCGTGACGCAAGAAAAGTCAGAATAAACAAAGGCAGCCCATAATCAGGGCACTGACGTACCCCGCTCGCCATCATCAGCGCAGAAAAAAACTTCCGACACGTTATTGCTCCGCTGGGTCGACCCGGTCATGTACGACCGACCAGGCGAAGCTCCTGGAAAGACCCGACATTACCTCAGGACGTGTGCCTGCATCCGGGAACATCAAGGGGGGAGCAGTTTAGTCCGATCGACGTCTATGGCGACGTTTTCGCAGAGCGACAAGGCAGAATTCCTGCCGATTAAACGCCAACTGTCGGGTGTCAACGAAAGAAAAACCCATCTCAATGAACTGCTGGCGATAGTTATCGACTTCCGCAGCCAGTTTCCAGTCCGGCAATTTCAACGTCGCAATGATTCCTCGAACAGGCAGCCCCCGAGTCTGGACATAGTCGCGGACGACTTCGATTGTGTAGGACGGCGGCATGTTGATGTCGATCACCAGCCAGCGAACGTTCATCAGATCGCGTTTCGGAACGTCTCTCGCCCGGCGTCGCACATGAACCAGCGAAGGGTGTTCGGCAACCGTCGCGTCCATTTCCGCAGGATCGATGGCGATCACTGTAGTGCCGCGTTCCAGCAGGTATTGCGCCGCTCCGCCGGGTGCACTGCCGATCTCGGCAACGACATCATTCTTCTGAATCGGCACTCGTCCCCATAAGATGGCTTCGTGAATCTTAAGCCATGCTCGACTGGCAGCCTTTTGCGGCAATTCAATCGGCGGCGCACCACCCGGCCAGCACAAAGCAGTCGTGGACGCATCATGCCATCCGACCCACCATTCATTCTGTTCAACCAACACGACACAGAGCGTACGTTCCCCCGGCTTGCAGGTGCCATTCAGTCGAAGGTCGGGCAATCGCGCCAGGAGCGTGTCAAACAAAATCTGCCCGGCCACTTTTGCAACCGGGCTCACACCTGGCTCAAAACCATTCTTTCCCGGCAGAGCCGTGTCGCGTTGCCAGCAGTGCAGCATCGTGAATGGCTTGCTGCTGACGACAGCAGAGATTCGTTCCGCAACGCTTTCTGCCAGCTCTTTCGGGCTGTCGCTGTTGGCCTTGCCTAATGACCATCCCCACACACGGGCAAACGTGGATTCCAGCTGAAAGGAACCATGCCGAATGCCTGGATCCGTGACCTTAAAAGTCATAAAACCAGGCCGCGAAAACGCAAATCTCAGGCCGGGGTAGCGAGTCAGCAATTCCTGCTTACACGTCTTTTCGGCTCCGAATTGACAGCAAACAAATATGAACGGTACGGGTTCCGGCATTAACGTGGGTATCTGTTTCGAAAAAAATGGTCGGACGTCTTTTTCCGCACACTACGATTGGACGAGCAAATTGAAATCAGCGCCTTAAGCATTTCACGCAGAAAAAGACCCCTTTTTTCTGTTCATGTCACCCAGGACTTGTAAGGCGAGCGGGGGACGTAAGTCCCCTGATCTTTTCGCTGGGTCGACACAGACCCATTCACGACGCAGGGAAACGTCCGGATAGACAAAGGCAGCCCAGAATCAGGGCACTGACGTACCCCGCTCGCCAGTGTCAGACGTTCCAGCGGTAATCCGCCTGCTTGCGGAATCCTTCAATTCGGATCGTTCCGCCGGCAGTCATCTCCATCACTGAAAAGGCGTTGTTGTCTTTGCCCGATCCTTCCACCATCGCAACCAGCGTGCAGTAATGAATACCGCCGATCTCGTTGTGATCGTTCTTGTGGCTGTGTCCCTGAAAAACGGCCAGCACCTGACCCGACTCCTCCAACACTTTGCGAACGCTGTCGGCATTTTTGACGCCGTAGTGGTTGCTGACGTCGAGTCGCTGATGAGCAAACACCACGGTCTTCTTTGTTGTGCTGTTCAAATCCGCTTTCAGCCACTCAACTTCCGCAGCCGGGATGTTGGGGTCCGTCCACACGAAATTCTTCCGGCCGTACGGTGTGCCGTCGCTGCGGAAACATGAGTCCAGCACGATGAAATGAAAATCGCCCTCGTCAAACGAATAATACGATTTCGGCTGCTCGACGACGTCCATAAATTCCCGCTTGTTCAGCGTATACACACAGTGATTCCCCAGTACGTGATGACGGTGACGGCAGATCGGCAGGAACTCTTTGTTGATCCGTTTCAGGTAGCCGAGTTCTGCATCCACAGAATCGGCGGCGTCGATGAAGTCTCCCAGTTCCACGATGAAGTCAGGTTTGTTCTCCGAAAACTGAGCTGCGGCCTGGGCCAGCTTGTCGGGAGTCTCTCGATAATGACGGCTGCCGGCCGGTGGCTTGTCGGCATAATGCAGGTCGGTCACCAGTCCCACTCGGAGCGCAGACTGTTCCTGTCCGGCAAAGATCAATGATGAATCCGCTGCGGCCAGCAGCAGTGTGCCGTTCCGTAAGAAAGCGCGTCGGCTCAGAGTGGTAATAAGTTCGGTGTCCGTTTGCATGGTCTCACTGTCAGTTGAGGGGACCGTTCAATTCCGGCCGTCCGGCTTAATTCGATGCAGTTGCTTTGTCAGTTCGTTGACAACCTGCTGCCTGGATTTCAAAACGTTGGCATTCTCATCAGGATCAGCCGTGTGATCATAGAGCATCGCGGATGTCCGCGTTCCAGCAGCGTCTGAGTATTCGGTAAATCGAAATTCTTCTGTGCGAATCGTGTCGCCCTTCTGGAAACGACCGACCGCTGCTGTTTTCCAATCTGCCTGCGAGTCTTTCATCAACCCGACGATGCTGCGTCCCTGCAGATGGTCCGGCGATGTCAGGCCGGAAAGTTCACACAGTGTCGGATACAGGTCGATGGATTCCACGAGTCCCGATCTTCGCTGACCGCCTTTGATTCCGGGAGCACGCACAATCAGCGGAATCTGCATCGACGTCTCGTAGCAGCTGTGTTTGCACCAGAGTGTGTGCTCACCGAGATTCCAGCCGTGGTCGCCCCACAACACAACGATGGTGTTTTCGGCAAGTTCCAGCCGGTCGAGTTCGTCAAGCAGCCTGCCGATCTGAGCATCCGTGTAACTGACGCAGGCGTAGTATCCGTGAATCAGATTGCGAGCGGCTTCGTCGGAAACCGGTCCTCTGGCCGGGATGCCGGCATAGCTGCGAAGCTCACCGGAATTGTGGATGGATTCCTTCGGTGCATCCCTGGGAACGTGGTAGTTGTCAGGAAGTGCGATCTGATCGTGGTCATACAACTCCCAGTACTTCTGCGGAGCAATGAACGGCAGATGCGGTTTAAAGAATCCGACCACCATAAAGAACGGCTGATCCTGGTCTTTCAACTTGCTTAGCTCGGCGATGGCATGTTCCGCCAGCACGCCATCCGGATAAGCGTTGTCCGGGACGTCAGCAGATTCCCATGCCGGCCCGCGTTTTTTCTTCTTTAGCTTCTGCCCCTGCAGATGTAACCTGTGATTTTCCGGAAGGCGGTACCAGGGGTTTCGCGGCGGTCGCCATGCCGGTTCTGACCAGCCGTGGGCATTGTCGCTCATATGATGAAAGATCTTGCCCAGCGAAATCGTGTGATAGTTATTGTTGCGAAAGTGTGTATTGAACGTCGTGATCCCAGGCGCATCTTTTTCGGCCTTCGTCAGATACGTGACGAACCGTTTTCGTGACGGTCGTAATCCGGTCATCAAGCTGGCACGTGACGCACCACACGTTGGCACCATGCAAAAGGCTCGTTCAAACAGCACTCCCGAGTCCGCCAGCCGATCGATGTTTGGCGAATGAATGTGCTGTCTGCCGTAGCAGGCAAGTTCCGGTCGCAGGTCATCAACAGCGACGAACAGGACGTTGGGACGGTCGGGCTGTGCGGCGTGAACGGAAGAATAAAAACACGTGACAGTCAGTAGTAATCGCAGCATGATCATCAATCGTCGTTTCATTGCCGTCCGTGGACTGGATATTGTATCGAATTCAGTTTACCGGGTCGGCGTCCTTACCGCACGTGATGCAGTTGACGCCAACGGGGTTCATGGACTGTACGTTCACGCGCTGCGTGTTGGGAAGTCAAACGGCCTGAGACCGGGGACTTCGCGTGCGTTCACGGATTGCGTTTTCGGCTCAGTGGAATGTCGTTGTGTGGGCTGCCAGCCTGCCACGTGCTTCACCACGGGGCTCGCAGGCTGGCAGCCCACACAACGGCGTACCACAGACCGGCGGTCAGCTGCAGCATTTTGTCGACCACGATGCAGGATCCGTACCAGCGCTGCGACAGCTCACGCGTCCGATGACCAGACAACTTTTTCTTCCACGGGTGAACGCGATCCGGTCGGCCAGTCTGTGCGTGAGTAGCCCACGTAGAACAGCCCCAGAATGCGATCGTCGGAACTGAGTCCCAGGTGTTGACGCAGCTGATCGCTGCAGATCGATTTCCCGGAAGACCAGTATCCCGCAACCCCCATCGCGGTTGCCGTCAGATGCAGGTTCTGTACGGCGCACGCCACGGCCTCGATTTCTTCCACCTCAGGAATCTTTTCCGACACCTGACGCTTCATGGCAATGACGATCAGATGCGACGATCGTTCTGCATTGGACACCAGCCTGGCCGCTGTGGCGGGCTTCTGCGAATCCACCGGAGTGATCCGAGAGTAAATGTCGGCCAGCAAATGACCCAACGTCAGTCTGGCAGCATCAGTAAACACAAAGAACCGCCAGGGTTCCGTCATGCCATGAGTCGGCGCCCAGTTGGCATTGCTAAGCATTTGCCAAACAAGGGCATCCTCGACACGGCGGTCAGAAAAGTCAGCAGGCTTGATCGACCGCCGCGTTTCGATGAGTCTGGTGACGACATCGACAGGGGAAGTATGGGCATCTGCGGTGTGTTCGTTCGTCATGGGAATACTGTTTGATCAGGTGCTGGAGCCGTTTTTGCCGGGTTAAAAACGTCAGAATAAAAAATCTGAAAAAATTTCAGACTAATGGAGTAAGGGCGTACTCCGTATTGCCAAGCTGGTCGACAAATCGTAGATTAACAGACAAGCTGGCTCGTTAAGAATTCCCATTACGAATTCCGAGCCGATCTCCTTCTGCTTTCTGCTGCTGGTTCGTCGGCTCATC
>JAPYTO010000243.1 GCA_029941865.1 Fuerstiella sp.
CTGCGGCGTCGTCGGCATTCGTGAGCTCCGGATGGATCCCCTGCAGAACGAGTGCACGCATGGCCAGTCCAATTCCGATCCACAGCAGTGCCGAGACACCGTAGCCGACAACTGAAACGGGAAGCATGTGCCGAGCATCCTCGACACGACGCGTCATCATAAGTTTCGTGATGACATGCGGCTGTCCGCAGGCACCCAGCACAAAAATGAAATACCACGACAGGCAGCCGATCATGCCCAGCGTGCCCCACGGGCTCATTGCCTCGGGATCATCCAGCAGAATCGTTCTCGACATCCCCGACAAACCACCGTCCACGGCGAATACCGCCGTTGCCAGAATCAACACCGCCGCGATGACCATGATGATTCCCTGGACGAGATCCGTGTAGACCGAGGCAATGATGCCGCCAGTGACACAGTAGAAAACCAGTACGGTGCTGCTGATCGCCACGCACACTTCAAGGGGAAGAGGCCCGACCCACGATACGTTCTCAAGAATACTCTGCAACACGGTCGCCATAGCCAGAATCTGAGTGGCAAGATAACCCATCACGCCCAACAGAATTGCGACGGCCGTCAACAGACTGGTAGATCGGCTGCCGTATCTGGCCTGCACGGCGTCGGGCAGTGAAATCGGATCGCGGAGTTCCGCCAGCAGACGCAGTCGTTTACCGAGCAGGAAGAACGTGATGGTCATGGCCAGCGACGTGCAGACGATCATCCAGAAGGAACTTGTCCCCATCTTATAGACCAGTCCCGGGCCGCCAACGAAGCCCCAGCCACTCATGGTGCTCGAAAACACGGCCACGCCGGCCACGATCACTCCAAGGTGCCGACCGGCCATAAAAAAATCGTGCGTGTTCTTTGTGCGGCGCATGGCCCAGATGCCAACGCCGATGCACATCGCCATGTAGGCAGCGACGCAGATAAGTACGATCAGTGAGCGGTAATTTTCCATGTTGGTCCGACTGGAGGTTCTCGTTTTCACCCCGCGCGACGACGCGGCACTGAATCGTTAGTTGTTGACCGCATCTGAATCGTTCGGCCCGGCGGTCCGAGAAACAAGTTCTGCAAAGCGTTGCACATTTTCCGGCGGCAGGATCCAGCGATGATAAGAAACCACGTACAGAACTACGAAGAATGCAGGAAACAGCCACACGCCAAACAGCATCCATGAAACTCCCGGAGGGAACGGTCCCACAAAATCTGCTGTTGGATCCGTCAGCGACACCCAGTACGAATAACAAAGCATCCCGAACACCGCTTCGAACAGTAGCCCGCCAACAAGAAAACACGCCAGGTGCCCGGCGGATTCTGACGCTGCGCCCTGGTCCGCCGACGCCCGGCACGGTTCGCGCATGGTGCTCCAGGCAAGCAGGCCAACAAACAGTGCAATCATTGTGGAACCGAGCAGACAGCCAGTCACGAAAACGGCTTCGTGCCGCTGCGGTCCGTCGCCGCCCTGATCCATGTGCCGCACGGTCGCATGTTCGATTCCATGACCATTCGTCGCCTCGGGGGTCAAGAACACGATCAACACGAGTATCCACAGCAGTGCCAGCAGCACCGAACAGGCGACAGTCCATGGATCCGACTTTGCGGCACTGTTGTTCACGTTCTTTTTCACGCCAGGGTGTAATTCCTTCGAATCGAAATCCCTGCTGCTGCCGCAGCGCGAACTCGTACCGACCGTCACCGACGGCTTGGGTTAAGGGGACGCGTGTTGCAGAAAATCGGAAGCCTGCCAACTGGGATCGGGATAAGTGTAGAAACCTCTGCCTGTTTTCTCGCCAAGTTCTCCTGCGGCAATTTTGTCCAGCAGCACCTGCGGTGGCGCGTCGGCGGGGTCACCGGACTCTTTGTAGTAAACCATCTCAATGTCGCGGACGACGTCCAGGCCAATGATGTCCATCATGCCCAATGGTCCCATGGGAGTTTCCATCTGGATCATCCACGTCCGATCGACGTCCTCAACGGAAGCAATCCCCTGATCAACAACCTTCAGCGCTTCCTTCTTGACGGCTCGCCAGATGCGGTTAAAAATGAACCCCGTGCTCTGCTGACGGACGAGGACAGGAAGCACACCGATTGATCGCATGAATGACTGCATTGACGTGATGGTCGCGTCGGACGTCACAGTTCCCCGCATCAGTTCCACGAACGGATGTTTCCAGACCGGTTGAACGAAGTGCGTGTTGAGCACTCGATCAGGCCGCTGCGTTGCCGTTTCCATGCGTGAAACTCGAATTGACGAACTGTTCGTAGCAAAGATTACGTCGCCCGGGCAGAGTTCATCCAGCTGTGTGAAGACTGATCGCTTGACCGACACGTCCTCAGTGATTGCCTCGACCACCAGGTTAACGTCGGTGACTGCCTCAGCAAGGTCTGTAATTCGATGGACCCGGTCGTGTATCTGCTGTCGTCGATCAGCGGTAGCAAATCCGTCGACGATCATCCGGTCCAGAAATTCTGAGAAAGCGTCGTCACTGTTCCGAAGTGCCGCTTCGTCCGCATCGTGCAAATTAACGTGTTTGCCGTGGGCCGCGCACTGGAGTGCAATCTGGTTTCCCATGTAGCCCGCCCCAACAACACAAATTCGGTCAAATGGCTGAGTCATGATTCCGCACAGCATGAGATCGTTGAAAACTAGTCGCCGTTCAGTAGGCTTAGCATTATGCCCAAACCGCAGCTCATTGAAACTCGCCAGCGATATTCCGTTTTCAGCGTGGTTACGACACGTTGGAAAGATAACGATGTCTACGGTCACGTCAACAACGCGGTGTACAACGCGTGGATGGACACCGCCGTCACGGAGTTCTTTCGACAACACGAACCGGGACTTCCCGGCACGCCCCTGATTCCGGTGGGTGTCGAAACTCACCTGACGTTTCACCGTTCAATATCGCATCCGGATGAAGTTGAGACCGGGTTTCGGGTCGTACAGATCGGGAAAAGTTCCGTACGGTGCGACGTGGGCATCTTCTCACGTGGTGAAATCGACGCCGCGGCCTGGGGCCATATGATTCATGTCTGGGTGGACCGATCGACAAACAAGGCTGTGTCGATACCGGAGACGATGCGCCGGGGCCTCGAAACGGCGCTGATGCAGAAAACCTGACTCCGTCGTTCAGTCCCGCAGTAAACCAGGCCGGACCGAGCAAATTCTTACGTATCAAATCACAACAACGCTTAAACGTCGCGAAACGCCTGTCAGCTGGTGTCCTCACCAAGGGCCAAAGAAAAAGCGGTCATCAAATGGAACTCGAACAGATTCAGCAGATCGCCGTCGTCGGCCTCGGCCGCATGGGCCATGGTATTGCACAGGCGTTTGCTACGGCCGGTTATCAGGTGAGTGGTTTCGATGCCAACGTGGATGCACGCGATTCTCTCCATCAACGCGTGCGCAGCAACCTGAACGAATTCGTCGCGAACGACATGCTGGAGCAATCGAACATTGCACCGATCCTCGACCGGCTCTCCGTCACGGACACAGAAGTTGCCGCCGTGGCGGAGGCTCAGTTCGTGGTCGAGGCGATTGCGGAGGAACGGAATACCAAACAGGAGTTTTTCAGTCGCATCGAAGACGCAGTGGCGGACACAACGATTATCGCGAGCAACTCGTCGACGTTTACCATCTCCGAATCGGCAGTCCGCATGCGACGTCCGCACCGCGCGATTGTCACTCACTGGTTCAATCCACCTCATATCGTACCCACCGTCGAGGTTGTGCCGGGCCCCGAGACCACCGATGAAATCACCGAAACCACGATTGCACTGCACCGGAAAATCGGCAAGCTCGCGGTGCGGATCAACGGTGAGATTCCGGGATTCCTGGTAAACCGTGTTCAGATGGCGATGATTCGTGAAGTTTGGGATCTGTACGAACGCGGCGTTGCCAGTCCAGAGGACATCGATGCGGCAATCCGGGGAAGTATCGGCTTTCGTCTGGCGACGCGTGGTCCGCTGGCGATCTGTGATTTCGGCGGAATCGATATTTGGTCCACTGTCTACAACCGGCTGGCGCCCGAACTGCGTAGCGATGCCAAACTGCCTGAATCGATTCAGAAGCTGTTGGATGCAGGCCATCTCGGCACCCGCACGGGACGCGGCATTCATGACTATAATGCCGCAGCCCTGGATGAAGTCGATTCCCAGCGCGACGACGTGATGTTGAAGCTAGCAAAACTTTTCAGCGACGAACGCTCTCCCGAGGATTGAATTGCACCCCATTTGCTTCGGTTAATCGTCTGTCATGTGACGGCTGTTGTTCGAAGAACGTTGAATCGGACCTTATTTCTTATGCCCAAAGTCATCATCAGCTGCGCCGTTACCGGTTCGATCCATACGCCGACGATGTCGCCCTATCTGCCGATCACTCCCGATGAAATTGCTGTCAGTGCGATTGGCGCGGCTGATGCCGGGGCGGCGATTCTGCACCTGCACGCACGCAATCCGGACGACGGCAGCCCGACGCCGGACCCAGACGTCTTTCGACAGTTTCTACCGCGCATCAGGGACGCTTGCGATGCCGTGATCAATATCACAACCGGCGGCGCGGCCACGATGACGATCGAGGAACGAATCGCCAGCCCGCTGGCACTGCAACCTGAAATGTGTTCCCTGAACATGGGGTCCATGAACTTCGGGCTGTATCCGGCGCTGGATAAATTCAGCGATTGGAAGCACGACTGGGAGGCCGATTATCTTGGTGGCTCGCGCGATCGAATCTTTCGGAACACATTCACGGATATCGAAGTAATCCTGGAACGGCTGGGCAAAGGATGTGGCACCCGTTTTGAATACGAATGCTACGACATCGGTCACCTGTATACCCTGGCACATTTCGTCGATCGAGGTCTGGCGGAACCGCCGTTTTTTGTGCAAACCATCTTCGGCATTCTTGGCGGTATCGGACCGGATCCGGAAAACCTGCTGCACATGCGTCGCATCGCCGACAAGCTGTTCGGCGATGATTATCAATGGTCCATCCTGGCGGCCGGTCGTCATCAAACGAAGTTCGTGACGACCGGCGCGATACTGGGTGGTCACGTGCGAGTCGGGCTGGAGGACAATCTGTACCTGTCCAAAGGAGTGCTGGCTGAAAGCAACGCGGCTCAGGTCAGCAAAATCCGTCGGCTACTGGACGAACTGTCGCTGGAAGTCGCCACGCCTGCTGAAGCACGCACCATGCTGGCATTAAAGGGCGCAGATAACGTGGCGTTCTGAAGCGATTCGACTGTTTTGGAACGCACTCCCCGGGAGATCAATCCATGCGACGACACCTCTATGCCGCACTGTTGCTCATCGCAATCGATCACGCCAAGCCGGCGATGCTGGCTAACGAAACGACTCCGCAAAATTCGGTCGCGAGTATCACGTCCGGCCCGGAGACAGAATCGAGATTTCCTCCGTTGACCATCCCTGACGGATTCCACGCGACGTTGTTTGCCTGCGACCCACTGATTGAATATCCCTCTGTGATTACAATCGGTCCTCGGCCGGGTTCACTGTTCGTGGCACATGACTACATGACGGGAATGGGTGTCGAGATCATACGACGTGACGAAGTCCGACTGATCAACGACTCTGACGCCGACGGCTATGCCGATCGGTCAACGGTTTATGCGGGCGAATTCAATTCCATTCAGGGGCTGACGTTTCACGATGGCGACGTTTTCGTGATGCACGCACCGTTCCTGACGCGTTTGCGAGATACCGATGGTGACGGAATCGCTGACGAACGGAAAGACCTGATCCAGGGGCTGGGGTTGCCTCCGGAGGAAAATTCAAACCGATTGCACTGCGCAAACGGAATTGTGGCCGGTCATGACGGCTGGTTGTACCTGGCATTGGGAGACCGCGGCTGCGACGTGCGGCGACCGGAAGGCGACCGGTTGCTGTTTCAACAGGGCGGCATCCTGAGGTGTCGTTCCGACGGCTCAGACCTGCATGTTTTTTCGACCGGTCTGCGGAATATTTATGACGTGCTGCTGGACGACCAGCTTAACGTTTTCGTCCGTGACAACGAAAACGATGGCGGTGACTACATGATTCGCGTGTGTCACTGCTTTCACGGTTCCGATCACGGATATCCATATCACTACTACGAACGCCCCGATGAACTGATGCAGCCGTTGGCCGACCTGGGACGTGGCTCATCGGCCGGCGGCACCAGCTACCTCGAATCATCATTTCCCGTCGATTACCGCGAAAGTCTGTTCTGTTGCGAATGGGGTCGGGGCGTCGTCCGCTACCGTCGCTCCCGCAAAGGCAGCAGCTTTGCACCCATGACGGAAAGGGATTTTGCCACAGGCGCGAAGGACGATCCCTACGGATTCAAACCCACGGATCTGGTTGTGGATTACGACGGGTCATTGCTGGTGTCCGACTGGTGCGATGGTCAACGCCCCAAACGTGGACGAGGCCGGATCTATCGCATTACGTACGGTGAAGGCGCGGGACGAACTCGTGCGAAAACATCGCAACCCCGCGATTCCGACACAGCCACTCACATCAGACAGCTGGATGCGGACAGCTATCATCAACGCACAGCCGCGCAACTTGAACTGCAGAAACGCGGCACGGCGGCGGCTGAGGCAATTCTGTCCGCCCTGAAATCCGGCAACCTTGGAGTTCACGGGCGGATTCATGCCATTTGGATCATCGCAAATACGGCGCAGAAGGATGTGCCGGAAGTCCTGTTCGACCTGGCCACTACGGACCCGGATCCCCGCGTGCAGGCACAGGCCATTCGCGCTATCGGCGACTTAACAGATCCAATCCTCCTGCATAACCGTATCCGCAGCGGACGGGGCGAAGCAGACATTGCGGAGCGTATCGCCGGCATCGCTGAGAGGGCGGACCCACGCGTTGCTCTTGAGGCTCTGATCGTCATGCGGCGTCTGCGGTGGCTGAACACGCCACAATGGATTGCCAACCATTTGACCGCGGACGATCCAGCCCTGAATCACGCGGCGCAGCAGGCCCTGGGCAAGGCTGCGAACTGGCCGGCCGTCGTTCGATTGCTGGACGCTTCACCGCGACTCAGGAAGCTGGCTCTGCAGGCAATCGCTGAAGAACGAGTCCCCTATCTGGCGGAGCAACTTATCCAACGTCTGAAACAGGAACAGAACCCCGCCCGCCGTCGTGAGTACGTGGATGCTCTGTCAAGAATCGTCCGCCGGACAGAGCCGTGGACATACTGGGGATTCCGTCCTGCCGCTCGCCCGGCAGCGACTGTGGAATGGGAAGAAACCGCATCGATCGAAAATGCTCTGAACGCCACTCTGCAGGATACGAATTTCGATGTTCGCGCATTTGCACTTCGCCGCATGCATCGCGAAGGCATCGAACCTGAACTTTCGCTGCTGGCAGACTGGCTGAACGACGACACCAGCGAGCCACATGTCGCTGCTATTCTGGCTTCTCTGAAAACCCGCGATACTGGTCTCATTCAGCCCATCCTGACGCGGACGGTCGAGCGAAAAGATCTGGCAGCTGGGAGCCGACTGGCCGCGCTGTCAATGCTGGTCGCTGCGCTGGCTGACGACGCAGCGCCGCTTGTCCCGTTGGCGACGAGGCTGGATGACGGCCCCGTGCTGGCATCTGTGCTGCGTGAATTTGGCGTTCGACCAGGTCTGGTGGCGGATGATCTGCTGCTGCAAAAGCTCGAATCAGCCAGTCCCATCGTTCGTGCCGAAGCCATTCGGTCGCTCGGAAAACGTGAAAGCCGTGCTGCGATTGACCACGTCGGACGATTGTTGAAACAGAAATACCCGGACGTCCGGCTGGCCGCCGCCGAAACCGCCGGACGACTGCGCGCCGCTGGTACAAACGAATTGTTGCTGGAGTACGCGCACGGCGACAACGGAGCGCTGATCGCGGCGAGTCTGGATGCGCTGCGACGTTTAGTCGACGATCGTGCTGTCGCGCAGGCGACACAGGCACTTGAACGCCGAGAAACACAGTCCGCGGCGATCGACTACTTGAGGGCATTCGCGACGCCGGATCAGATTGAGGTTGTCGTTCTGGCAGCGACGCGAAATCCGGAGGTGGAGTTTCAACGCAAAGTCGTGCAGACGCTCGTTGCATGGCAGGATGACTTCGCTGATTCTCGTGTGCGGCTGCAGCAAGCCATCGCCGCCGTGCATGGTCATAGCGGACAACCACTCGCGTGGCATCTTTCCGGCCCACTCGCCAGCTCGGCAGCGGACGATCTGTTGGGACAACTGGTGAAATTAAATCGCCACGATTTGGATGTGTTGGATGATGTCGGTGCTGCGTCTGTAATTGCGGCGGGAGCCCCGGCGGCGATTATTCTTAAGACGTCTGCGACTGCGGACACTGATCCGTCGTGGATCGCGTGGACGCCAATTCGCGTCGACAGTGTGACCAATATCGAGATTCTGACCTCTGCTACAGGACGTCTGACTCTGTGGCTCGACGGTGAACAGGTTCATGCTCGCGGGAAATCGGCCGAATACCGCCCTGACTCGGATCGTGTTTCGATTGCACTTGAAGCTGGGACCAGTTGGCTGGCGGCCAGAATTCAACCGGGCAACGACGAGTCACCCAGGTTTCATCTGCGTTTTCGAAGACGCAGCTCGAAGGCTGAGCACGAACAATTGGTTGCCTATGCGTTGAAGAGTCGGGGCAACGTGAATCGCGGCCGCGAGGTCTTCGCATCGGCTGAGAAGTCGTTGTGTATTCGCTGTCACCGTCTGGGGCAGGTTGGTGGACGCATCGGCCCGGACCTGACCGGCATTGGCCGCCGTTTCTCACGAATCCATTTGATTGAATCAATCCTCGAACCCAGCCGCACCGTCGCTCCCAGCTATTCGACGATCGTCGTGGCGTTGAAAGACGGCAAAGTGCAGTCGGGCATTCGCGTCTCTGAAACGAACGAGTTGCTTGTACTGGGCGACAATCAGGGCAAACTTCATCAAATCGGCAAACAGGACATTGAGGAGATCACGACACAAACAGTGAGCACTATGCCGGACGGATTGGAAAAGAAGCTGACAGATCGCGAGTTCGCCGATTTGCTTGCGTTTTTGGAATCAGAAAAGACCCCACAGCGTAAGTGAGGCCGTGGTCCTGACATTCACGCACTCCGCAGAAAGTTCCCCATGATTCGATCGACGGTCCATTCGACTGTTTTCGCCGGCATGTTCATCAGCGCCACATTGTCCATCGCTCAGGAACCCGCAGGACCAGAGATCGATGCCCGTGAGGACGTCGTTTACGGGCGGGTTCATGGGGCAGGTTTACTGGCGGACATCGCGTATCCCAAAGCGAAGGAACGGCTGCCGGCAATAATTTCTGTTCATGGCGGGCGGTGGCGTGGAGGTCACAAGAAGGACGGGTCAACCATCGTTGTCCGACAGTGGGCAGAATTCGGCTTCTTTGCGATGTCGATCGATTATCGACTTGTCGGAACGACCCCGGCTCCGGCCTGTTATCAGGACGTGCAGTGCGCGATTCGTTACGTACATGCTCATGCGAAGGAGCTGAACGTTGATCCCAACCGCATCTTTCTGATAGGTCAGTCAGCGGGCGGACATATGGTGTCGCTGGCGGCGACACTGGGCGATGGCCCCTTCAAACGCACCGGGGGGTGGGAGAACGCCAGCAACGACGTTCGAGCGGTGATCAGCGTGGCCGCCAACTACGAGTTAACCACGCTTAGCTGGGGCAACATCTGGGCTCCGTCTGTCGGCGATGCGGATGAGGCACGAAAACTGGCATCCCCGGTCAATCATGTGAAACAAAACATGAAACCGCTTTTGATTCTGCATTCGGACAACGACCGTTCCGTACCAATTGATAACGCGTTGTTGATGGTCGACGCCCTGAAACAAGCAGACGCGCCGCACACGTTTCATCGTTACCCGGACAAGGGACACATGGGCATCACCGACGAAGTGATCCTGCGTGCGAGGGAGTTCATCGAACTGCAATCGCAGTCCAAATAGTCTGTCAGACAAACCCGTTGCTTTGAAATCTATCGTCTAAGGTTTCGCCGTGAATTTCTTCTTCAGATAATCGCTGGTCAAATGCTTCAGC
>JAPYTO010000244.1 GCA_029941865.1 Fuerstiella sp.
GATCGCTCCGGGTTCGTCTCACGCGAACAGCAGGAAGTCATCTGGTCCGATCACCCTGCCTTCCGGCCGATCGACGTGAAGGTAGGACCGGACGGAGCGATCTACATCGCGGACTGGTACAATCCGATCATTCAGCACGGCGAAGTTGACTTCCGCGATCCTCGTCGTGACCACACTCACGGTCGCATCTGGCGCGTCAGCTGGAAGGGCGCGAAGCCGCGGAAACACGTTGATTTCACAGGCCTCATCAATCAGCAGCTGTTTGAATTTCTGCGTAGCGACGACAACTTTCGGCGACAGGCGGCCAAGCAGGTTCTGCGGCAACGTGGCAAATCCGTTGCCTCCGAACTTCGCGAATGGTTGACCACCGTCCCGGCGACACCCGACAACGAACACGTGCGACTGGAAGCGCTGTGGTGCTTTCAGGCCGCACGAGTGGTGGAAGCAGATCTGCTGGCGAAACTGCTGCAGGCACAAGACGGCAGAATTCGGGCGGCGGCCGTGCGAGTTCTCAGCCACTGGAAGTACCTGCTGCCGGAAGACGCCGCACGACTGCGGCAACTGGTGAACGACGACCATCCTCGTGTGCGACTGGAAGCGGTCCGAGCGCTTTCGTATTCACCGCTGGAGGAATCTGAGTATCAGACAGCAACAGTGTCTGCCAGGGAACCGATGCGCCAGCGATTGTCAGCGCAGAAGTCGGACCCGACAAAGATCGAGGCAGTCCTGCAGGCGACGAATCGTGAAACGGACGTGTTTCTGGATTATGCTGTTCGCATGTCGGCTCGCGAACTTACCGATGAATGGTTGCCGGCATTCCGCGACGGCCAAATCGATTTCGACAACAATGTCGAACACCTGCTGGCCGCGTTCTCGGCCGTCGGCCAGGGCGCGCCCGTGGATCTTCTGCTAGGCAAGCTTTATTCGCCGGACATCTCAGCCTCGCAACGAACGCAGCTCGCTTCTCTGGTGGCGTCTTCCGGTACAGACAGACAAATCGCGGAAATGGTCCTTGCGGCTGCCGCGCATAACGACGCCGCACCGATTCGTACTGCGGTAACGGCATCACGCGGGCGTAAGCTGGCGGTCGTCGTCACTGAGGACCAGGCCATTCGGCTGGAGTCATCAGAGACACCCACAGTTCGCGAGGCAGCGCTGGTTGCCTCCGGCCAGTGGAACTGGCCCGACAGTGTTGCTCGACTGACAACAGCCGCAAACGCGGAGGACAACGAACAACGTTTTCGTCTGGCGGCCGTCGAGGGACTATTTCTGACGGGAAACCCGGCAGCAGTCAAGACCCTGGAAACGATCGCACGCGGCAACGGCTCTTTGGCGGTGCGAAAACATGCGGCCGCAATGCTGGCAAATGTACGGCCCGGAATTGCTGCTTCCGTCGCCGTCAAATTATTCGCAACAGCTGCCCTGTCAGATCACCCGGAAGATCTGGTTCGCAGTTTCCTTGCTGTCAAAAATGGGCAAAACGTTCTGACGGAAGCACTGAGCGGCGCGACGATGGAATCCAACATTGCCCGTGAAGTGTTACGAGTCGTGCGGGAATCCGGCCGCCCGGCACCAGCACTGGAAGCTGCTGTAAAATCTGCCGGTGGCGTGACCAGTCGCAAGTCCATGAATGCTGAAGAACTGGCGGCTCTGTTAACGATGGCCCGGGAATCCGTCACGGCCGCCGAAGGCGAAGCGGTTTATCGCAACGAAAAACTTGGCTGTCTGAAATGCCACGCCATCGGTGGCGCCGGCGGGAAAGTCGGGCCGGACATGGTCAGCCTGGGCGGCAGTGCCCAACCGGACTATCTGTTGGAATCATTGTTGAAGCCTAACGCCAAGGTCAAAGAGAACTACCACACGGTCGTCGTCGTGACGACAGCAGGCAAACTGCTGTCCGGCGTCCAGGTGAACCAGTCGAAACAGCAGGTCGTCATTCGCACGGCTGAGGACAGCCTGGTAACGATCGATCGCTCTGACATCGAGGAAATGGCACCGGGAGTCTCGTTGATGCCGGAAGGCCAGGTGGATACGTTGACGGACCGCGAAATCGCGTCTTTGGTACGATTTCTGTCGGAACTCGGACGAACACCGGAATACAGCATCAGTCGACGACAGTTGGCGCGCACATGGGACGTGATGCAGGCCACTGACGAGGCCGTAAACCGCCTGCGACGTACCAGCTACGGCATGGCGGCTTCTGATGATCCGGCATTCCTGTGGAAGAAGCAGTACAGCACGGTCGCTGGCAGTCTCCCGATGAACGACATTCCCACAGCATCCGTCAGAAAAGGCTCCGCCGACGTGCCAGGCGTCGGATTTGCTCGTTGCTTGCTCAAGACAGAAACCGCCGGAAAGGTGGTACTGAGATTCAACGACGTCCGTGGCCTGGAATTGCGGCAAAACGAAATCCCTGTCAACATGTTTGAAACCGTGACGCTAAACGTGAAGCCCGGTGACCACCGACTGACCTTCACCGTAGATCAGGCACAACGGTCGCAGCCACTGGAAGTTGAGATCGTCACGGCTGGTACGACCGCCATTGCAGCGTTTGAAAACTAGTGGTCTGTCCATGTTGAGTTTACAAGTAGCGGAACTCGCCAGGAGTTTCGGCAAACGAGGGGCAACGTCGAAAGTCGTGGCGACTTCCGCTACCGTCAGCACCAGTAAACTTAATGTGGATGCAGCAACTAGTGTTGATTTAGGGTGGCCGAAGCCGCCAGACTTTCGACGACATAGACAAAAACCTCCAAACTCTGGCGAGTTCGGCTACAGAACAACCCCAATTCCTGGTCCATAACGAAGTCCGAAAGCCAAGCTCCACCCCATTATCAAGCCTCGAAAAGACACTGGAACTGTTCGCGGTCGGACGAACCTGTGACGGCGAGAGCATTCGGTCCCGCCATCCGAAGTGTCGCATCCATTCAAAACACGGCAGAACTGAAAGAAGCTCTCCCATGAAGATCCTGATCATTGGTGGTGGTGGAATGATTGGCCGAAAACTGGCCGGTCGACTGGCCGCTGACGGCAAACTCGGCGAACGTGAGATCTCAGAACTCACTCTGTTCGACGTTGTGTCGCCGGATGCGCCAGGCGACTCCGCGTTCCCCGTCAAGCTGCGCACTGGCGATCTTTCCAACGTGGACGAAGCCAAGGCTCTTGTCGCCGAGCAGCCCGACGTTATTTTTCATCTGGCCGCCATCGTTTCCGGTGAAGCCGAAGAGGATTTCGCCAAGGGCTACCGCATCAATCTGGATGGTACTCGCCATCTGCTGGACGCTGTCTGCGCAATCAACGAATACGTTCCACGCGTCGTGTTCACAAGTTCGATCGCGGTGTTCGGGGCTCCGTTTCCCGATGCAATCACGGACGATTTCCACACCACTCCGTTGACGTCGTATGGAACGCAGAAAGCCATCGGCGAATTGCTGCTCAGCGATTTCACTCGTCGAGGCATGATGGATGGCATCGGCATTCGACTGCCGACTATCTGCGTGCGGCCTGGCAGTCCCAACAAAGCGGCGTCCGGTTTCTTTTCCAACATCATTCGTGAGCCACTCGCCGGGGCCGAAGCCGTGCTGCCGGTGTCAGACGATGTGCAGCACTGGCACGCATCACCCCGGTCTGCGGTGGGATTCCTGCTGCACGCGGCCACGATTGATGGAACGATTGTGGGGAACAGAAGAAACCTGACGATGCCCGGCATTGCTGTCACCGTGGGCGAGCAGATCGAGGCACTGCGAACTGTTGCCGGTGACAACGTCGCCAGCCGTATCCGCCGCGTGCCGGACGAAAAAATCATGCACATGGTCAGCGGCTGGCCGAGAAATTTTCGGGCAGACCGAGCCACTGGCCTGGGATTTCAGGCGGACGCGTCGTTCGAACAGATCATTCGCGCACATGTCAACGACGAACTCGGCGGCAACATCGGCTGACGCCGTCTGGCATCAGAGATTCGTTTGTTTAACCGCGTTGGGCAACGCCCCGCGCTTCACCCCCGCCGTCACCACGACACGTCGCACCAGAGTTCATCACGGCCAAAGCGCGGCCCGCTGGGCACGCGGTTAAACGAAGGGCTTTGTGCCGCCAACAAATTATTGCCGAGCTGTCCGAGCGACGGGTTCTGTTTATTTAAGCAGCTGCTGCATGGCGGCCAGGATGCCGTCAGCGTCAATGCCCTGATAGCCCATCTGCTGCCAGAGTCCGCCGGAACCTTCTTTGTTGGTGCCGATGTTGTTGTAGCTGCCCTTGAAGCCTCGCTTTAGCAGCGCTGTGCCAAACCGTGAACCGACTCCCGTATTCACGTTGAACGATTCGGCCACAAGTACCGCAGGAGAAGCCGCCAGTCTGGTCATCATGCCCTCGTCGTAGACATTCAGCGTCGACTTGCAGACCAGTCCAACATCCTGACCGGCATCCTTCAGCCGGATGACGGCATCAAGAGATCGATAGGTTGTCTCACCGAAACTCACGATGTACCCCGCTGTTCCTTCGCGAACAAGGTCGTCTTTGCCTGAAACAAATTCGTAGTCATCGCCAAACAACCGCTCACCCGTATCAGTCAGCAGATCCGGCACACCTGACCTTGTCGAGAACATGAAACGCAGACCTTCGTCGTTGTAGATCTTCTTCAGACAGGCACGGAACTGATGCTGATCAGCCGGAAAATACAGCCGAGTGGTGTCGCTGCCTTCGTCCGGTAACCCATTGGCGGCGAACATGTTGTTCAGGCCGAAGTGGCAGGTATTGTCGGCCATGTCATCACAGCCGGCATGGCTGAAATGTGCCAGAACGTTGCTGCTGTTCAGCCGAGCCATCGTGATTTCCGAAACCACCATTTCAAGGAACGCAGAGAACGTCCCGAAGATGCCCTGCTTTCCTTTTTCGTAACCGAATCCTGCGGCCGCCGAAAAGTTGCCGCGTTCCATGATTCCACCACGAACGAAAACTTCCGGATGAGAAGCTCGCACATGATTCAGTCCGCAGCTGCCTTCCAGGTCGCAGTCGAACACGCGCACGGAGGCCACTCGATCGGCTTCCTCAATATCATCCAGAATCTCGTTCAGAATTCTGCCAAACAGGTCGCGGTTCTTGCCGACACTTGCGGCGTCACTGCCCTGGTGAGACGGTCCACCTGGTCCTTTGGTCACTGTTCCCAGGTACTCCGCCGCTTCACTGCGACCGTTGGCATTCAGATAGTCAATGGCGACAGCAGTTTTGATGACGTCATGACCGTGAGCACTACCTTCCAGGCCTTCAATGTTGGGACACATTTTCCGTCGGTTCATCAACGCGACGGGGCCATCACTGGCAACAGCTGCGCACATGCGAGCGTACAGGCTGTCCAGGTCTTCACCGTCGCCGATATCGACTTTCAGTCCGTGACCTTCCAGTGTTTTTGCCACGCTGAAGCCCGGCAGGTAGTCCGAAGGATGGCCAGCGATGGTAACGTCGTTGTCGTCGATCAACAGCTTTACGTTCAGTCCCTGAGCAACGGAAAGCCGAGCGGCTTCTGCGTCGTTGCCTTCCATTTGAGACCCATCAGACCCCAGCATGAAGACAACCTTGTTCGGATTGGCGATGGCGACTCCGTTAACGAAGGGCCACATATGTCCCAATCGCCCCGAACTGAATTTGACGCCTGGCGTGAATCCTTTTTCCGGATGGCCGGGCAGATGAGACAGGTATTCGCGATAGTGGAGCAGTCGCTCGACATCCATATCGCCTTCCAGAACCGCCATCAGGTACTGAGTTGCCACACGATGGCCGGCTTCGTCGAAGAAAATCGGCAGCACGTCGGGCGTTCCACCCTGCCGAGCATGTTCCATAAAGCCGTGCATGATCAATGTCTCAGGCACGGTGTCGTATGGTCCACCGGTGTGTCCGCCCAGACCTTTTGCATCGGCGATGGCAGTGAAGAAAATGATGGCGTCGCGGCACAGCTGAATGTTGGCGGCGAGTTGTTCCCGCTGCTGGTCGGTCAGTTTGGACTGGCCGGGATCCAGTGTGACCACCTTGTATTCATTCAGTGGGATAGGAAATTCAGTCGCCACGGACATCGCATACTCCGACAGGATAGTGTTTAACGTGAAGGGAATCGTTGCGCCGAACTCGGAAGCACAGCGACGCTTCTTCTAATTGAAGAACTTCTGCCGGAACGACAGGAAGTGATGTGAATAATTGCCTGTCCGAACAACAGGCCAGGGCACCACCAGCGCAGACTGATGGCGCAGTTGCGATGATCGATCGGCGAAAGTATGAAGTTCACGCACGGAAATGCAACGCAACGCGTTGAAATCAGTTTTTTTCCGCCTTCTGACACGCAGAATTCCGGTCCAGGGGAGGGCTGTTGTCGTTCATCGACTGCTGACTAGGCCCGCGATACGGGAAACGGCATGGCATGGCTGATGTCATTCAATCCTGCCAGAACCATCACCAGCCGGTCAAATCCAAGAGCGACTCCTGAGCACGGCGGCAGGCCGGAGTTCATGGCGGCCACCAGTCTCTGTGCGCCTGGCAGCACAGACGTTCCCTGGGCAGATCGACTGCGATTCTGGATTTCGTCGCGACGAGCAAGTTCGGCGGGGTCGATGAGTTCCTGGTAACCGTTACACAGTTCGACTCCATCGGCATAAAGTTCGAAGCGACATGCCGTGCGAGGATCGGCAGGATTCACTTGTGCGAGAGCCGCCTGCGACGCCGGATAATCGATCAGGAACTCCGGCTTTTTCTGACCGAGCGTCGGTTCGATGCACTCGGCCAGCATCAGATTCAGCAGATCGTCCCGTTCAGAATCTGAGTGGCAGGAATCGGCGGCGGTGTGTCGTGATGCCAGATCCAGGACATCCGCGTCGGACAGGTCAAGTACTTCGGTGCGAAGTGTGCGCAGAAACGCATCATCGTACAGCGTTGTTGAAAACGCTTTCTGCAGCAAGTGCGCCCCTTGCAGCATCGATCCGTCAACAGTGACGGCCTCCGTCACAAAATGGACCAGATCCTGAACCACCGTCATCTGATCATGGTACGACGTGTCAACGCCGTACCATTCCAGCATCGTGAATTCGGGATTGTGCCGTTCGCCAGCTTCGCCCTTGCGAAACGAGTGCGTAATCTGAAAAATTGAACCGCTGCCCGCAGCCACCAGTCGCTTCATGAAAGCTTCAGGCGACGTCTGCAGAAAGAATGGGGACTCCGATGGTTCGGCCACAACAAAAAACGGCTCCACATGAGCATCGATGACGATGTCACGAGACAGCAGCGGAGTTGTGACTTCCAGATAGTGACGTTCGGCAAAGAAGTGTCGGATCGCGGTCAGCATCCCGGCACGCAGTCGTAAAATCTCACGGCTGCATGTGGGGCGCCAGTCGCCCTCACTGATAGACGTCACACTTCCGTTCGACACCGCGGCAGCGCTGTTTTCAGAGTTCTCAGCCCGTCCGGCGAAATCTTTGTTTCGGCCAGGCAAAGTGTTTCCAGATACTTCAGCTTCTTCAGCTTCGGAATGCCCTTGTCGGTGATCTGGCAGCCTCGAAGGCTAAGGCTGGTAATCTCCGTCAGCGTAACCAGATGCGCCAATCCTTTGTCCGTGACTTGTGTCCCATTCAGTTCCAGCCACTGCAAATCCGTCATTTTCAATAGGTGCGTCAGACCTTCATCGGTGACCTTGGTGTTTCGAAGCCATAGACGACAGATCCTCTTAAGCCCCTTTAAATGCGCCAGGCCTGCGTCAGTAATGTTGTTATCACGGAGCAGCAGCACCTCAAGTTTCTTAAGTTTCTTCAAATGTACGAGGCCCGCGTCAGTGACTTCTGTGCCCGTCAGGCCCAACGTATCCAGCTGAGTCAACGCGGTCAGGTGTTCCAGACCGGCGTCGGACACCGAAGTGTTCGCCAGGTACAATTCCTTCAGTCCACTTAACTTTGTGAAGTGCGCGAGACCGGCATTGGTCACTTTGCTCTTGGAAAGTGTGAGAACCTGCAGCTCGCTCAGCGTTTTCAGACTTGCGAGTCCGGCGTCAGTTGTCATTGTGCCGGTGAGTTCCAGTTTCCTCAGGTTTTTAACCTTTTTGAGTTCCGGCAGGCCCGCATCGGTGATCTTTGTTCCGTTCAGGTTGACCTCCTGAAGATCCGGCAACTCGCGCAGATTAACCATTTCTTCATCACCGAATTTCCCACTGGTGAAGCTGATGCGCGTGATTCGACCGTCGTATGAAGACCCCAGGGATCCTCCGACTAACTTAAGGGCGGACTTCGCTGCGTCAACTTTCGAGACTTCAGTACTCGACTCTTCGCTCATGTGACAGGGTCCAAATGCAATCAATTGCATTGTCAAGGTGTGATACGCCACCCCTGGTGCGGGTTCAACCGAACACTCTGGGCAGTAAAAAACCAGCGTAACCGAGAAATACGGGGTTCCGGACAGGATTGTCCGATCGTTAATGTAGGCAAAACTCGCCCCATTCTCAAACTTGCGGCCACGATCGTCTCTACGTTTTCGTAAGACAGCCGGAAAAAGCCACTTCCGGTGCAGACATTTTCAACAACTGCGGGGGTCAACGTGTTTCTCGCCGAGCCGAGCCTTCGCACACTCGAGATCCTCGACGGTGTTGATATTCCAGAGGAAGGAAAGGAGGGGATCGAATTCGCGCAGCACCGAGCTATCGACGGTTTTTAACGAGAGATACTCAAAAATTGCTGTGGCGCGACGTTCACCGCGGGAGACAACCTTTTCGACTGTTTCAGCCACGCCGGTTCGGTACACGGCAGAATGTGGGTTAATTTGATCGCCGTGGCGGACAGCAACCGCGTCGAAGTCGCCAAGTCCCGAAACCATGGTTTGCACAACCCCGGCGTTGACGAATGGTGTGTCGCATGATGCAACCCAGACCGGACATTCTTCGTTATTTACCGTTTCTCCCACATGGCGCAGCCCTGTGAGCAGGCCACCAAGCGGGCCTTCCCCCGGATAGTCGTCCCGAACCACATTTATCACGTCATCAAGTTCTGGTAATTCCTGTGCCGGTGCTGCGACAACGACAACGGGATCGGCAAAACAGGAAATCAGACGACAGCATCGCTGTAGCAAGGTTTCGCTGCCCAGCCGCACGGAGGCTTTGTCCTCGCCCATTCGCAAAGACTTTCCACCGCATAACACGATGGCTGCCAGTGAAATGTCAGTTCTTCTTGATGCAGACACGTAGAAATGGCCTCAAAAAGCCGGATGCGGTTCGTTCAGCGAGAAACCGGCGTTAAGCTGCCCAGTGCAGCCCGAAACAGGTGTTTGTGCAACCGTGAGGCTGTGAAATTCGCGGCAAAAACGTGTCTGGTGTAGCCCGCAGCTGATAGATAAGCGTCCAGAAATTGCTTCGCCAGTAGCTGTGGGTCAAACAGAAATCTACGTGGTCGCCCCTGAATAGAATAACCACTGGTTAACAGGACCAATTCTTCAATTTCGCTTTCAACGCTCTCCAGAAAACTCGTGCATGTCAGAGTCACCAGAGACCCCGTCGTCAGAACCATGGTACGAGGCTGGCCTTAGTTTTACCTGTTCTCAGTGCGGAGACTGCTGCACAGGCGCACCTGGCGTCGTGTGGCTCGCGGACGAGGAGATAAAGGAAATTGCCGAACATCTGGACAAACCGATTGGTGAAATCCGGCTGTTTCACACTCGTTTAGTGCGGGGGCGGGTGTCTCTGACAGAGTACCAAAACGGTGACTGCACGTTCTTCGACCCTGAGAAACGACACTGCAAAGTGTACCCCGTGCGTCCGATTCAATGCCGCACATGGCCGTTTTGGAAATCCAATGTGGCCTCTGAAAAGAAGTGGGGCGAGGTCTGCGAAGACTGTCCCGGAGCTGGCCAGGGAAAGTTTTTCAGCCTGGAAGAGATCGAGAAACGCGCAGCCCAGGTGGACATCTGAACGTATAAATCCCAATACAGCCTGCGGGATGTCGGTGTCCCGTGCGGGCAATAAGCAAAAATCCTTGATTTTGGACGCCATAGACGGACGATGGTGCCAATTCGGTTGAC
>JAPYTO010000245.1 GCA_029941865.1 Fuerstiella sp.
TGTCGGAAAGACATTTATCACGAACGTGCCAGCACATCGGGTCGAGTTTGCGGATCGACATGGCTCGCCGGAAATCGGATGTACCTGGCAACTCGACAATACGACGTGTTCGCCATCGCGCTGGGACGTTGAATACCAGGAACTGGTACTCAACGTCGTCGATAGCAACGACAGCAGTTTCAACGCCACTGCTGCCGTAACCGGCCACCAACTGTTGTTCCGCAGGAACCAGTATCTGTACTGCGTTGGCACAAAGTAATTCGAAAGGGGTCAGGGTGTGGACGGTCGACACGGATCCGCAATTGTCGCGATTCTGTTCTGCGGTTCGCGTCCTGCACACCGAAATCATGACGCGGGTGGCTGAACCAAAGAACATTCTGAAAACGACTGACGGCCGAATTTGAGCGGAATTAATCGTCAATCAATAGTGGTACAGCACATCGTCCAGGATTATAATCGTCAACCGTTAAAGCCGATCCTGTTTTTCGGTTTACGTCCGCAACATGTCTGAATGACAACGCCGGATCGGTTTCAGACTCTACGCCAGAAATGCTAACTCACCTCATCCATGACGAAGCCATTGGACGATGCGAAGACTGCCGAACAGGCTCTGACAGAGATGTTCTGGGCTCTTATTGTCGTGGGATGGACGATTGCCGCATTCCTCGCGTGGTTCCTGCCTCAATCAAAACCGGGTGCCGTGCTGGGACGCTTCAGTTACCCTCAGTTTCTTACGGCCGTCCTGTTAACCCTTTTTCTTGCCTCAGCCCTGATGACCGTACTGAGGCCGCGTCCGAAACGCCGAACTGTTGCTTTTCGAATCGCTGCTGTCTGGATTGGTGGCATTTCTGCGTTAGTTGTCGCGGAAGCTGGTTGTTCACTGCTTCCGGTCGATGACTTAACAAATCCATGGCTCATGTGGTCGGACGATACGATTGAGAACGGCATCGATGGTCTGGTGTGGGAGCGCAAAGCCCATCTAAAATGGCACGGACGGTCGACGGGCGCAATGGCCCTGAAACTGGGTATTCCCGATCCATACGCGGAGATCGTCACCTTCCAAACGGACTTCGAGGGTTTTCGCAACAGCCGTGATCTGCGCCGTGCGGACCTGATCTTTATCGGTGACTCCTTCACAGAGGCGGGAAACGTTGCTGAAGAAGACTCTTTCGCACAGCGCGTTGCAGTCGAAATGGGCGTTACCTGCCGCAATCTGGGACGAATCAATTATTCACCAAAGGAAGAGTTGATCGTCCTTCAGAAATACGGTCTTAGAGGTCAGCCACGGACAGTCATCTGGCAAATCTGTGAGCACAACGATTTGCCTGATCAACACGATTACGATCAATGGATCGCCAGGGGCGCTCCGCCAATACCTCTGAATTCGTCGGCTGTTTCCGGTTTGCAGTATCGAGCGTGGCAACTCAGGTCTCCAACTTATCGGTTATTCACATCGCTTCGACAGCAGGCCTCCTGGAAATTCAACGCCATATTTCGTGATTCTGACGACATGACACATGAGATACTGTTTGGAGATATTCCCACGTTCCAGCAATGTGCGGCCGGTCACCCGGGATGGCCATCGCTGGCCGCAACGATCCGCGAAGGCGCGGAGCTTCTGCGTGACAACGACATCCACTTGATTGTCGTCTTGATCCCAATGAAAATCCGCGCCATGGTGGGGCCCAGTACCAACTTCAGCGACGTCACATCATGGCTCCTGGTGAAAAACGTGGGCCACGCCCGCGAGGACACGCTGGCATTTTTTCTCAGGAATCTGTGCGACTCTCTGCATGTGACTCTAATCGACTCGACACTGGAATTAAGAGAGCGAACAGCAGCAGGCGAACTGGTCTACTTTCCACTGGATGCACACTTATCACCGCCAGGACACGCTGTTGTCGCGAATCAGATTGCCATGACGCTTCGCCAGCACGACTCAGTCGTCCCTGATTGACCGTATTACATCTGAGGACGGGTATTCTTGTTGGCGCAGCGGTGCATTTCATTCGACGGGAGATCACCGTCAGTTTCACGACATCACTCGTGCCAGCACGTCCTGTCCGGCTGCTGTGTGAAGGTCGCACGGTACGCAGGCCTGAAGTAACGCGGCACAAGCTTGTCGTGATGACGGCGGACTTGTAGTATTTAAGTTGAAGACTCCACTGTACTATTCAACCTCAGACCGAGTTGTGCGCAACGCGGCCGGCGGATGCCATGTGGGCAGAGTGATTACGTACGGCTGTCATCATCACGACACCAGGTGCCGATGGTTCCTGTGAGACGAACCTCGAAACCAAAACCTGCTGCTGTAATTTCCATGGGCTCCCAACGACGTCGAACGTCCAAAAATGAGTCAAACAGGAAACAACGCGAATCAACCGGACTGCGTTGGTTAGGAGTTGTCGCATGTTTGTGCGCTGCAGCGGCCATCATCTGGGCGTACGTGCCCGTCCAGCTGTCTCGTCAGTCGGACGCGGTTGCGGCTGATCCAGTGGGCATCTTTCCCGATCGCCCGGACTCCCGCCCGACGGCCGTTCAATCTGACGGCTACGTCGGATCCCAATCCTGTCGCACGTGTCATCAACGGGAATTCGAAACATGGCACTCGTCCTATCATCACACAATGACACAGGTTGCCTCTGCCGAATCAGTCGTCGGCGACTTTAATAACGTCGATCTGGAACTTCACGGTCATAAATTTCACATGGGCCGCGACAAGGAACAATTCTGGGCTGAATTCGACAATCCATCCGAACATGACGGTCGTGCAAAAACGAACTCCGTTCGCAAGAACATTGTCCTGTGCACCGGCTCACACCATATGCAGGTGTACTGGGTGTCGACCGGCAATGAGAAAGAACTGGCCTGCCTGCCGTTTACATGGCTGATCTCCGACCAGCGCTGGGTACCAAGACTATCCACATTTTTGATACCGCCGTACGATCTGGATTTCAGCGAGTTGGAACCGAAGAGCGTTTTCGAATTCGGCCGATGGAACAATAAATGCATTGAATGCCACACAACTCATGGCCAACCCCACGTCAATGGTCTGTCGCCGGGTGTGACCGGACCACAGTCAACCGTCGCTGATTTCGGGATCTCCTGCGAAGCCTGCCATGGGCCTGCGGAGTCGCACGTACGAACTCACAGCAATGGCTCAGACGCTGGTGCGGAAACGCTGGTCGTGCCGTCGAAGCTGAATCATGCAAGGTCTTCAGAAGTGTGTGGTCAGTGCCATTTTGTGCGCGTTCACACAGAAGAAAGGATTCAGGAACTGCTCTCCAGTGGCGAAAAATATCGGCCAGGGGACTCACTGCGCGATCGGTATGATGTGCACGGGGACGGCAGCGACGGTTCACGTTTCTGGGCTGATGGCATGATCCGTGTTGCCGGCCGGGAATTCAACGGCCTGATTGAATCGCCCTGTTTTCAGCATGGCGAGATGTCGTGCTTCTCATGCCACACCATGCACAAAGCTGCCGATGACACGCGGTCCGATGCAGACTGGACGGACGATCAACTCAAACCACTGATGCGCACAAACCATGCCTGCCTGCAATGCCATACGAAATACGAATCCGAATCCGTGCTGGCCGCTCATACACATCATCTGCCGACGTCACACGGCAGTGAGTGTCAGAACTGCCACATGCCGAATTCCACATATAGTCTTCTGAAGATGACGCGGAGTCACCAGATTAGTAGTCCGCATACCAGCGAGACGCTTTCGACGGGCCGGGCCAACGCATGTAACTTGTGTCATTTGGATCGCACACTGCCGTGGGCAGACGGTCATCTTGCCGAATGGTACGGCCACGAACGTCAATTGCCCGATGACGAAGGTGACCAGGTTTCCGTGGCCGTTGCAATGACTTTGACAGGAGACCCCGGAATTCGCGCAATGGCCGCGTGGCACATGGGATGGGGACCGGCTCGGGAAGCGTCCGGCGAAAACTGGGTCCCACCATACCTCGCTATTCTTATGCAGGACAGGTATGACGCGGTACGATACATCGCTCACCGATCACTTAAACAAATAGGCGGTTACGATGACATCAGTTTTGATTTCACTGTGGCACCGACGTCCGAGCCAAAAGCACCGGCAGCGATCATGAGACGATGGAGCACACAAGCAGTGAATTCCTCGTTCAAGTCAGGATTGCTTGTTACCCCGGAGGGGCGACTTGACAGTCGGGTCGGAACTTTGCTTCAGAATCGAAGTCCAGTTGATCTGTTTCTGAAAGAATAAGGCCGGGCTCAGTTCCTTCTGTGCCCCCGTGGCGCGGGAACGTGACCGGATGCTGGGAATTCTCGCGTAATGGATCTGTCCCCTCCCGACTCAACTGTCCCACCACAACCGAAACCGCTCGGTCGTGCGTTCTCGTTGAAGAAGAAGATTCTCTTCACTGCCGTGCTGTTGGTTGTTGTGGGCGTTCCCGTATGGCTGACGATGGAAACGGTGTATCGACTGAAGTTCGGGCTTCCAATCGCAGGAGGATTTCTCGACGAAGACCATCTGAAGAATCAGACTCTTGTTTCAATGGATGACCCTCGGGTCAGAAAGTTTTTGTCGCAATACAGGAGATCGGAAAACTCGATTCTGTTTTATGAGCTGACGCCCGGTTTTGATGATGGGATATATTCGATCAACTCGCTGGGATTTCGGGATCATGAATACACGGTTGAGAAGGATCCGGGCACGTTCCGCATCGTGGTGCTCGGCGACTCGATTATCTGGGGACACGGGTTACCGCTGGAGCAAACGTTTGCCAGACAATTGAACGAAGTACTGAACGTCGCAACCAGGCGAAAGATCGAAGTGCTGAATTTCGGCGTCTCCGGTTATTCAACCCAACAGGAAGTCGAACTGTTTCGTGTCAAGGTAAGTCGCTTTCAGCCTGATCTCGTGATTGTCGGATACTGCCTGAACGACTACGGTGAGTCATCTGCCGAGAAGAAAGTATTTCTGCGGATGTACGATAGTATTCTTACCCGGTCATACCTGTATGTGCATCTGCAACGCATCATTCGTGGCTGGGCGTACAACACATTCGGTGTCTATCACGAAGAGTCGGCGGCTCAATTCGACCTGCGAAAACAATTCAGACTGCTCGAATCCTATTCCGGTAATGCAAAGCGTGTTGTGGTTATCTTCCCCATTCTGCACAGTTTCAACAACTATCTTTACACAGTCGAACACAAGAGAGTTTTGAGTGCACTTGAAGGACAGAACTATGAAGTCATCGATTTGCTGGACCACTATAAAGAATATGATGCGGACTCACTTGTTCTGAACGCGACTGACAGAACACATCCCAATGCTCTGGGCACTCGTGTTGCTGCAAAAGCCACAATGAAATTGTTGTTGGACAGGAACCTCTTACCGGTCTTAGATGTGAGCACTGACTGATGATGCATCATCAATCCGAAAAGGCGTGCCACCTCGGGGCTGAGTGCAGTGTTTATCCGGGACACGTCCAACGCCCGGTATGTCCGTGGAAACAATGTTCAAAACACATATGGTGGCGAGCGGTGTTCCGCGCGACGACATGTTGATGACGTCCGGCTTCGAAACATTTTGGCGCCGCCGACCCGACTGCACTAGTCAACGGACGTTGTGCCGGTGCCTTGCACCAGTCGAATCGTATCTTCGACAGACAGGTCCTTCCACACCTCGACCGTACCATTGGACCAGCAGATAGAGATCCATTCGATAGCGCCGGTGTTCCCTGTCGGAACAACAAGGACGGGGTCATGTGATGCCTGAAAGCTGCCACCAGAGGGAATGATCATTGTCAGCGACCGGTCACTGGTCAACTGCACGTTGACTTCACAACCAAGCGGCTGTCGACATGATGTCGTTCCGATAAACATGACACGCTGGCTTTTGCCCTGTCCTGCACTTGTATTTTCCAGGATTGCAGGAGGTGCCAGCAGGTGGCTGACCACCAGGTCCGTGTCACCGTCGTTATCGAGATCGCCCATCGCAGTCGCCCGGCCCAGCCACCGTTTGCTGAAGTATTCACCGGCCGTACCTGATACATCGAAAAACCGCTGACCGCGATCGTTCTTCAACAGCGACGGCAGCATGTGGAACTCTCCACCGGCGGGTCTCTCATCCCACAGGTGCCCGTTGGCAAAGAACAGATCGGGCCACAGATCCAGATCAAAGTCTGTCGACACGATGCCGAAGTTCAACACTGGACGCGATACGACATCGACACCCAGTTCTGTGTTCGTGGCAATGAAACCAGCTGGGCCTGCATTCATCAAAACGTCAACAAGTTCATGAGCAAAATTGGTCACGAATAGATCCGGACGTCCGTCAAGGTTGTAATCGCTGACGGCGATTCCCATGCTGCTGCCGATTGATCCGTCCTGGCTGACGGCAGCACCGATACCAACGCCAACTTCATTGAACGTCAGGTCTCCCGTGTTACTGAACATGAAATTGCGACGCGTATCGTTGGCGACATAAACATCCAGTTGATGGTCACCGTCGAAATCAGCGATGGCGACCGCCAGTCCCTTGCCGTCATCATCAATCACCATACCGGCATGTTTACCAACTTCTTCAAATTGTCCATTGCCGACATTACGATACAACAAATCATCCTGGCCGTCGAAATCCATTGGGGTTTCCACTCGGTCCCGAGGTTTGTTGTCCGGCACCCAGTTGACATAGTTCACCACGAACAATTCCGGATTGCCGTCACCATTCAGGTCGGCAAAGGCTGCACTTGTTCCAAAACCCGTGTGTCCGACTCCTGCTGTGTTCGTTACTTCGGAGTAGGTTCCGTCGCCGTTATTGCACCACAGTCGATTCGGGCCGTAGCAAGCCACAAACAAGTCACTGAACCCGTCATTGTTGTAGTCGCCAACCGCGCATCCGTGCCCGAAGTTGTACGCCTGCAATCCAGCGTCGGTCGTGACATCGTGAAAATGAAAGTCGCCGTCGCCTCGAAAAATCTGATTCGACGCACTCTGTGATTTCGCGGGGTTCCTGAAATGAGAACCGTTGACAAAGAACAAATCACTGTTCCCATCGCCATCTGAATCAATGATCGCAACGCCGCCACCGTTCTGCTCGGTCAGATAGTGTTCATTACTGGGACTGCCGTAATATTCAAAGTTGATGCCCGTTCTGGCGGGAGGCACCACAGCAAAACGAATTGTAGATTCGGCATTTGACGTTTCATTTGCGTTTACCTTCCGGGAATCGCGATTCTGCCTGGAGACTGAATCTGACGCGGGTGCCCCTGCCCACTGATTCCACGGGCGACGAAACACGAATGCTGCCGTGAGCACGAACAACAGGGCCGCGATGGTGAGAAACGAAACTGTCTTGCGATCTGCAGGCATCGATGCGTTTCTCTCAGGCGGCTGGTTGCTGCGTCGAATGACGCTCAGTCTGCTCGGCAAGGTGCCGCCATGCCGCGGCCTGGAGCGTTTTCCCCAGCAACTCGTACAGTTCGGCGACTCGCCTGCAGTCTGTTGTCGTTGGCAACTGGCCACCAAGGCTCTGTGACAGATGCCACAATTCCAACTCAGACTTTCCCAGGCTGTGGGATCGCTTGTAGGCTTCACGTGCTTCATCTGCGCGTTGCAGTCGTTGCAGCAGGCGTGCTCGCCGCGCTTCATATTCTCTGTTATGTGGCTGTATCCTCAGCGCATCCTCGATCTGCTGCAGCGCCGTTTCATAGTCGCCCCGCAGTTCGGCAATTCGGCACTGCCGTTCCCGAAATCGATCGTCAGTTTCCGGTGGCTCTACAACTCTCTGCTTCACGCTGACCAACTGCTCCGTATCGGCACGCAGGGCTTTCTCGGCAGCATCCGCGTCACTCTGATCGAGAAAAAATCCGCAACAGATCAACCGCGTTCGTAAATCCAGCGGCTGCTCCCGAATCGCTTCCTGCAACAGAACTTCGGCATCGTCAATTCTGTTTGTCGCCCAGTAACATTGGCCAAGTGCCAAACGCACAGTGGGCTGTCCAGGTCTTATCTGATTTATTTCTTCAAGCGTCGACTGGCAGGTCGTCGCCTGTGGTGGCGAATATTCGGCGATCAACAGATCTAACAGAAGCGTCAGACGGTCGGAAAGAGAGAACCTGTCATAAGATGGAAGACGTAAGCAATCCGTCAGCACCTGAATAGCTTCGCGACGTCGAAGTTCGGTTAGCAGCATTCCGCTCAGCATTCGCCGTGCGGTCAACGAACCCTGGCGATGCGAAAGAAATTTCTGCAGTACGTTCCTGGCTCGCTCCCACTGGCGGTCCGCCATCAAGCCCGCAGCAAGGTTAATGCTGGCGTCCGCATAGACCGTCGAATTTACAGCGACACGTTCAAGGAATGTAATCGCCGCGGGTATGTTTTTCTGTTTAAGAAAAGAGAGTCCGGTCACGTACAACGCCGTAGAATTGTCTGGTTGATACCAAAGTAGCCATTTCAAGGCGTTGCGAGCACGCTCAGGTTCTCCGTTTTTCACTTCCGCGACAGCCCGCCTTAGTGATACGTCAGAATTCCGATTGACAGAGAAGCCGATCATGAAGTAGATGACGCACCCGGCAATGGCAATCAGCGCAATGGTGGTACTCAGGCGTGGCGGAGGCATTGATGACACGTAGTTCGAATCCAGTTTTGACTACGACTTACATCGTCGAGAATACAAAAATGCCCTCATTTTCGCAATGCGGCGGCGCCGTGCAGGTAAGTCAGAGACCGCTCGCAAGCGGTTGTTCTGCGGCTAATTGTGGCTCCGGAAATTGAAGCTGAATGACGAGTCCACGTCACTTTCTTCGTGAACTGCTCCCGTAGGAAAGACGGGCACTCCACAAGTCGATCGTCACGCAATACGAAGGCACCGGAGCTGAGGCCCACGGGGTCTGTGCATCTTGACAGTCAGTGGTCTGCATCGATCTGCTGCCGGTACACCCCTGCGAAGAAACGAAGACTTTGAGTGTTAAGTCTGTCAGCCCCCTTGCAACCGTAGCCTGGACAGCACTTCGGCTCAATTCCCACGAATTTGTCTTGGCTCACGGCCTTCAACGATGAAGATTTCCTGATTGACTGAGAATGATTTCAATGTCTGCAGCCGACCAGACGGCCAGCGTATCGTCATCTGCTCGACCAGGGTGTCCGTTCCCAGTCCCGCGATGACCGTCCGTTCATTACTTGTCTGGTATCCGTCACCGCAGACAAGTTGATGTACGCAGCGGTGATTTGCACTTTCGACAATGACATCTGTTCCGATGGCGTCACGAGCGGAATCGACTGCTCGCAGGTGGACTTTGATGTAATTCCCTGTGGGACTGGTTTCGCCAATCAGCAAGGCAGCTGCGGAATCCAGGTTGGATACTGCAAAATCAGCAAGTCCGTCCCGATTCCAGTCCAGCGTAGCAAGCGAGCGCCCCAGACGCACCTCTTGAAACCACTTCCCCAGTTTCGCGGGAGCAACCTGTAGGAACCGACCGTGTCCGCTGTTGCGGTATATCCGTGTCAGCATGCGATACGAATCACCAAATCGCGTTCTATCTTCCAGGTGCCCGTTGACAACTACAAGATCCAGCCACCCATCAAGATCCGCATCCAAAAATTCAGTGCCCCAGCCCACCAGTGGAAGACTGTTTTTGTGCAGCCCGGCGTCGATTGTTGCATCGTTAAAGTATCCGTTAGGGGAACCCAGATAAAGTGTGTTGGACTGCCCCAGAAAGTTAGACTGAAACAGATCCGGCTCACCATCGCGGTTGACGTCACCAAACGTCATTCCCATCGTCGCCTGCATTGCACCTCGACCGTTAGCCGACAGCCCACGCAGCGTTCCTTCGTTGCGAAATCTTGTCTCGCCGCCAGCCATCGTTCTATTGACGAACAGGAAATCTGCAGTGCCGTCATTCCCTACGAATACATCAAGGCCCGGCAATTGATCGAAATTCGCCACAATCAGGCCAAGCCCTCTTCCTGCATCAGAATCAACGACTGTGTCTGAGGTCGCAAAAAAGTGTCCGTCGCCCGAATTCATCCAGAC
>JAPYTO010000246.1 GCA_029941865.1 Fuerstiella sp.
CGGCCGTGATGGTGTGGTCGTTCCTCGGGCAGGTCTTACGCGACGGCAAGGAAGCAGCCGCAGAGAGCCCCGAATCCTGTCTGATGAATCCGCCCCCATCATCAGCGCGCTGTGACCAGTGCCACCCACGGCAAGCAATCCGCTACCCGCAACGGTTTGCTGAATAAAAAATCGCCGCTTCATATTGTCATTCCAACAATCATCACTGACATCCGTCACGCCACTCTGACCTGGAATCCAGGCAAAATGATGCATCCCAGGAACGTGGCATCTCCTGCTGGCTGGATGAGCATCAACTGTACAGGTCGTCATGAAATGTTATCATCGCTCTGGTATTAAAGAATATAGCAGGGGGACGAACAATCGTGGCTATTGACCGACGGACACTGCGATATCTGGTGGCGGGATTGTGTTTCATTGTGATTTTCTCGCTATTCTACTTCCGAGATACCGACGCCGATGGCCGTAATTCCGCAACGCCGATAAGCGGGACACCCTCCCAGACACAGTCGCCCACCTTAAACAGGAATGCGCAGGGCAAAGTGATTGGCGCTGAGTTCTATACTACGGACGTGTCGCCGGAGCAGATCGTGGCCCTGCGAGAACATGCTGTCCTGCAGGAGATTTTATTTTACGAGTGTCGGGGAATTGATGAGTTGGTCGACGCGGAACTTGTCAAATCTGCAAGTCTTACAATTATTCACTTCGTTCGGTCGACGATTGACGACAACAGTCTCGCTCGACTAAGCAAGATGCCAGCCGTTGAACAATTGACGCTCGCCAATGTGGACGTGACTGCGACGGGTATCGCGGCGCTTGGAAAATGGAGCAAACTGAAACGCCTGACTCTCGAAGGCAACATTGAACTATCTGCCCTCAAAGGGCTGTCAGCTCTGGAGCACCTGGAGGAACTTGAAATCGCAATTGGCGAGGGTGAAGCTCAACATCTTGCCGCACATGCATTTCCTGAAATTCGCCGCCTCAGTATTTCGGATATCCAATTTGGGGACGCTGATCTTGCCCTGCTGCCAGAGTGGAAGACGCTGGAGGTATTTGAGTTTCCAGCAGAGAACATCACCGACGCCGGCGTGGCTCAACTCAGTAAGTTCTCGTCCTTGAAGGAACTCGTACTGATGGATTCACAGATCACAGGTGCCGGTTTGAGCGCGTTGGGGCACTTAAAAAAACTTGAGGTTGTCTCACTGATGAATTGCACGAAGGCCACCGATCGTGGCATGGACGTCTTTGCCACGATGCCGGTTTTGAAAAGGCTTTTGCTATTAGACAGCCGCGTGACTGGTGTAGGGATGATGCAACTTGCTGAGTCCAAAAGTTTACGTTACGTAGGAATTGGCGAGACACAGGCGTCGGCAGAAGAGGTCGCAAAGCTGGCCGCAGCACTGCCAAATTGCGAAGTTGATCGAATCATCACCCAGCCCCCATGAGAAGCAGGTCGACAATCTTAATTCTTACAGCGTTTCACGCTGACTTGTGGCCGCGAAGAACGCTTTTCGATTGAAGCGTCGGCAATCAGTTCGGTTCACGTGTTGACTCTGCCGTGACGACGGGAAGGAAAAGTTGTGCAAAAACCAATGCGTCTTTGCTTCCCGCGCGCCCTTCTGTTCAAAACCCTGTCCTCAGACGGCAATTCTGCGTGGACAATGGCGGAAGTCACAATTTTCGTAGGGCACAACCTGTTGTGCCGCTTATGCTTGCGTCAGGACAGGTCCTGACCTACCTGACTGGATAGTCAATCACAGGCGAATCGAGCGTTGATGGCGGCGAGACGGGCTGAAAGTTCCTCAGAAGCCGACAAAGCGGCGGCTGTGGCTCAACGACGGATCGAGCCTGGCAGCCGGACTTGCACAGTCAATCGGCTAAAAAGCGCTCTCCGCTTCATTTTTTCTGACGGTCCGCTTCGGCACTTGTCAGACCGATCCGGTCAAGGCGGAACGTGCGTTCAACTCCTTCGATCATGAGATACTCGCCATCTGCTTTGAGATTATACCAGGATTCGGTCCTGCGGGACGGCCACGCGATGTCCACCCGCTTCACGAGCGCGAAATCCGAAAGGCCGAACACCAACGTTCGCTCGTTGCTGGCCTGATAGCCATCACCGGACGTCAACTGACGGCTGATCCGTCGATCACCGACATACAACGTAGCAGTAGCGCCGATGGCATCTCGTGACGACTCGGCGCCTCGCAGTCGCAGCGTCAGGGATCTCCCGTGCTGCCGTGTGGTATTCGTCAACAAAGCGACCGGATGATCCAGATTGGAGATCACCGCATCCTCCCGCCCGTCGCGGTTCCAATCCCATCGAGCAAGACTGCGACCGAGGAATTCCCGAGTGAAATACAGACCGGTTTGAGAACCGCTTTGCGCGGAAAACTGACCTTCTCCGGTATTGCGGTAGAACTGCGGCGACATTTTATACGGCCGACCGTAGTGGCGATAATCGTCGATGTGCCCGTTGGCCACGATTAAGTCAAGCTGACCGTTGAGGTCCGCATCGAGAAACTGAGTGCCAAATCCGAGCATCGAAAGGCTGGGCTCCGCGAGTCCCGAATCCGGCGTCGTATCAGCAAAGAACAACCCCGGTAACGAACGATACAAAGTGTTCGACTCTCGCAGGAAGTTTGTGACGAACAGGTCCAGGCCCCCGTCTTCGTCAACATCTCCGACCGCGATTCCCATGCATCCCTCTGCTCTGCCTGCGTGGTTCAGTGCGATTCCCGCCGGCATGGCTCGCTCTTCGAAAATCGGCGCATCATCATCATCCTGCAATCCAGCATGAACGAAGAAGGTATTAGGAACCGTATCATTGGCAACAAACAGGCTCACTCGGCCGTCTCCCTGCCAGTCAGCAACAACGATTCCCAACCCTTTGCCGTTGGGAACTTTAACCCCGGATTCCGCCGTTGCATTAACGAACCGGCCGTCCCCCAGATTGAGATAAAACTGGTCCTGGGCCGCGTGAAAGTGGAAGGGCATGCACATGCGAGGCTGTCCGTCGTCGTGTTGGCAGACGGCTTCGAAGATTGAATCGCCTTCCAGATAGTTGACCGAATAAATGTCCGGCAGTGAATCGCCATTCAGATCGGCCATGACACAACTGGTCGACCAGTGCAGGTCGTCGACACCTGCCAGCAGAGTAACATCGCTGAATGTCCCGTCGCCGTTGTTGTGGAACAGCCGATTGCCGCCGATGTTGGCCACATAACAGTCGGCGAATCCGTCGTTATCAAAGTCTCCGATGGCGACTCCGGTGCTGAATCGGTCTTCGAACAGGCCAGCTGAATTCGTCACATCAACGAACTGTCCGTCACCGAGATTTCGGAACAGGCGGTCAATATGTGTACTCTGAGCACCGCGAGACCCCCAGCGACAACCCTGCGTGAAATGCACATCCGGCCAACCGTCGGCGTCGTAATCCAGCACGCCACAGCCGCCGCCGTTGAATTCGTACATGTGTTGTCCCGTTTCCAGGGGGCTGGGACTGTTAAAGTATTGAAACTCCAGGCCTGCCGATTCCGCGTCGTCTTGAAACGTGACAGCTGATCCGGGCATTTTCGAGGATGTGTCTTCGCGACCGATCGCCGTCTTGAAATTCGGTATGGGTAGATGTGACAGATCGCAGGACAGATCGACCGGACGGCATACACGAGTCAACGGGGCGTCCCTGAGCATCGAGTGCAGCGCTTCGGCCCTCGTAACCGCCCACTTTGCATTCGGATCGAAATCGCGAGCGACCACACACCATCCCCAGGCCTCCCAGATTCGCCCGACGCGCTCCAGTTGTTCGACAAGTCGGCGCATCGGTTCCGCATTTGTGTGCTGTTTCGAAGTCACCAGGTCTGACGCAACTCGAAGTTCAAGCAGCATTTTGACCCGGTGCTGCAGCAACGCGGCTGTCTTATCATCCTTGATAGCGGTGAAGTACTGAAACAGCTTGTAGGTGCTGCTGCGACTCGTGGGATTTCGCAGTAACGTCTCCCAGAAGCAACGTGCAGCCTCCTGGGGTTTCCCGTCATGCTCAGCCAATTGTCCACGAATCCCCCAGAACCTCGGATCGTCGATTCGAGTCGACTCCTGCTCGCCCAGCAGCGAACGCAATTCGCCGTACCGCCCTGACTCCCACAGTAAAGCCGCCAGGGCGATGCGAGATTCAGCAAATTGAGGATCCGTCCTTTTGGCGCGTGTCAGAAAATCGAACGCCTCCTCGTCCCTGCCGGAGTTGCGCGCGTGCCATGCAAGGCCAACCAGGACACTCGGACTGCCCGGAGCAGCGTTTCGGTAACGTTGGAGTTCGTCAACATTGAACAGCGCGCCGTTTTCCGATTCCAGCAACGCCAGAAAATCGGCATTCAAACGACCTAGTCGGAACAGCCGCAGTATGAACGGAACGGCTTCGCTGCGTCTTGCTTGAATTCCCAGCAGACTGGCGAGTTGCAATAGTGCGTTACGGTCGTCGGGAACATGCTTCAGGGCCGCCCGAAAATCCGTCTCAGCAGCCACGGCGTCGCCCACGTGATGCATTTCGATGCGACCGCAGCGCAACTGTGCATGTACAGCGGCTGGGGAAGGACCGGTTGGAACTCTGCGATAATAGACAAGAGCCTGATCAAATCGGTTCATCGCGAACGAAGTGTCGCCCGCAAGGACCAGGGCTGCCACCCGGTTGGGTTCCCGAATCAGGACCTGTTCAACAGTCTCGATCGCCTTCTCGTAATCGCCGTGAAGGAATTCGCGCTTGGCACGCCGCATAACCGTCGTCATGTCAGGTTGGGAAAGCCAATAGAATCCGAAGACAATCGTCACCAGCAGTAGCACGAAGCAGACAACACGCCACCATCGAGAACGATGGGAACTCACTTCAGTCGGCGTGGATGCAGCGGACATAACCTCAATAACCTGCGACCGGAAGACCGGTCCTCAACATGGGAAAGAGTTTCTAGTGAGACGTGTGCCAATCTGAATTCGTGCCCACGCGTTTCGGATTCGTTGCAGAAACCATGCGGCATGGTGGTCGCGGCTGCCCAAACGCTCAAGGCACGATCCAGGCAGTTTACATTTCGTCTGGTATGGCGAACAGCGATTGTCTCCCCTCGATGATGATCCAACGGGTGTTGGCCGGGACCGTCGAAAACTCATCCAATCGTCCGGACGGCCACGTCACCGTCATCTTTCGAATGATTTCGTCTTCGCCGAGTCCGAACGTCAACACGCGTTGATTGCTCGCCTGAAATCCATCGCCCGCGATCAGTTGTCGCGTCAAACTGAGGCTGTCCGTCTCAACCTGCACGACGGCGCCGATGGCATCGCGGCTGGAGTGTATGCCGCGCAATTTAAGAACAACGTAATTTCCGTTGGGTTGCGTGGTGTTCTCCAGCAACGCAACCGGAGCGTCGAGGTGCATCACGACAAAATCCTGTTTGCCGTCCGCATTCCAGTCAAGACGCGCTAACGAACGTCCCAGCACTTTGCGCTCAAAGTACGGCCCTAACGTATCGGCGTTGGCTTCGCGAAATCCTGCCTGACCCTGGTTGGCGAAAAACTGTGGTTGCATCCGGTACTCGGTCCGCCCGTCCTGGCTGAAGTTGTCGATATGACCGTTGGCGACAACCAGATCGAGTCGTCCGTCGAGATCCGCATCCAGAAACTGCGTGCCGAAACCCAGCTTCGACAGGCTTGGTTGCCGCAGCCGCCCTCGGAGTGTGACGTCTTCGAAAATGCCGTCCTGCAGCTGACGATATAGCGTGTTCGGTTCGCCGTGAAAATTTGTAATGAACAGGTCGGTGGCGCCGTCGCCGTCCGCGTCACCTGCCGCGACTCCCATACACGCCTGAGAGGTGCCGTCACCGTTGAAGGCGAGCCCCGAGACCATTGCGACCTCCTGAAAGCGAGGTATCCCGTTCGCGGCTGGCCCCTGATTCTTAAAGTAGAAGTTTGAAACAGTATCATTTGCGACAAACACGTCGAGCTCGAGAGAATTACCGAATGATCCCACGACAATTCCCAGCCCCTTGCCTTCGTCGACATCCATTCCGGACGCATCAGTCACGTCCTGAAAACGTTCGTTCCCCAGGTTCCAAAACAGACGATTGGCTGCCGCCGGAAAATGCTGCGGCAGACACACGCGGTCAAGAAGGGGACCACACGTCCGCGTGAAAAGATCGACCCCCTGGAGATAGTTGACGACATACAATTCCGGGTTCCCGTCTCCGGAGAGATCGACGACAGCGCAGCTTGTTGTCCAGTCGGAACGATCAAACCCTGCTTCACGACTCATATCGCAGAATGTGCCGTCCCCGTTGTTGCGAAACAAACGGTTTTGGCCGATGTTGGCTACCAGAATATCGCAAAATCCGTCCGAATCGAAATCGCCGATCGTAACGCCCTGGCTGAACCCGTCTTCGACGATGCCACAAGCTTCGGTAACGTCGACGAATCTGCCCGAACCCATGTTCAGATACAAGTGGTCGAGCCATTCACGGTTCGATTCCTGAGCCGGCCTGGAACTTCCCTGAGTTAGATAAAGATCGGGCAGATCATCCCCGTTAAAATCGAGCACGGCGATGCCGCCTCCCATGACTTCGTACATGTGTCGCGTGCCATTCGCGAGATCACGAGAACCGTTGAAATACTGAAAGGTGATTCCAGCCGATGCCGCTCGATCACGAAAGGAGAACGGATGGTTTGTGTCGTGCTGCGAATCTGCAGTGCCGGATGAAGTGTCCGGATCGATCGTTTCGAGCGAAGGCAGATTCTGGTAGTCGAATGTGTTGGCGGGATTCTCTTTCGGGTGAGTCCTCTGAAGCAGATGGGCAGAAAGCATCGGCTTCAGCCGGGACATCATCTGCTGCGACCACTCGGGACGCTCCCGGTGTGCAACCGCGATTGACGCCCAACCCCAGGCCTCCCAGTAATTCCCCAGCGACTCCGCCAGTTCAGCCACTCGTTGTGTTTCCACCAGGGCATCGTCGTTATCGACAGCTTTCACCGCGTTGATGAACCCCTGCAGCTTCTCCGCTCGCTCAAAAAACGGCGCCGCTTCTTCGCTGCGGTCCATGAATTCAAGAATCCTCCCGGCCTGATACAGCCCGTCGGGATGATTGGGATCTCTCTGTACCGCTTCGCAGAAACAGCGAAGCGCGACAGTCTGGTGTCCACGCTGCTGCGCCCACTTGCCGCGTAATACCCAGATCCCGGGGTGTTCGTCCGCCGAAAGTGGCAGCTGTCGAAGCCACTCAACAAATTGCTTCTGGTCACCAAGATTGAAGAACTCGGTTCCCAGCAGCACATGCGCCTGAACCAGATCTGCACACATTGCGACGGCGCGCGTCAGCAACTGAATTGCCTCGTCGTGCTGTTCATCCTCCACGGCAAGCCGCGCAGCCGCCAATAACACAAGTGGATCGTCCGGGGAGACGTGCCGCATTTCATCGGCCAGTTCCGGATTAAGGAGCGCCTTTTCCGCAAGGGCCATAACGAGAAGATCCATGGCATTAAACCGGCCACCGTGAACCGTTGTAAGCCGCACAGGAATCTGTCGCCACCATTGGCCGGAGACACCCAGCAAAATGGCCAGCCGATCATTCGCATCAATCGATGATGGATCGTGCCTGAGTGCCTGTTGATAAAAATTCTCGGCCTCAGACGGCCGATAAAGCATCAGAAAGAGGATGTCGCCGGCAAGGCAGGCCGCTTCGACGGAATGGGGTGGCTGTCCCAACGCAACGTCTGACAGCAGTTCGATCGCCTCCAGAGGACGATTCCGAGCGTGCAGGCATTTCGCAGCAACCAGCCTCGCGCGCGGGTTTTCCGGCTCATGCTGCAGGATTTTCGTGGCCAGTTGCTGGGCAGTGCGGAAGTCACCTGCCACCGCCGCAGCCTCTGCCGCGACCAGCATCTCGCTCGACGCGGGTGATTCCCGTTGGAACCAGATTACCGCGCCAAGCAACAGCAGGCCTACTCCGACAATATGAATCGGCCGAAACCGATTCGTCCTCCGAGATTCAGACTCAGACTGTGGTTCGTTCTCGGAGGGTGAAGACATTTCAACGGCGCAATCGCGAGTGGAACAGCAAGGTTGCAGGCTCGCGCGTTGGCCCCGAGAGGATTCCAAAAAGGATGATTAGCCTTTAGGCCCTGCTTTCATCAACTCAAACGTGAACGTATTCGGTCCTTCTTTGACATCCGCCACGATCTCCGAAGTTTCCCCACTCTGGTAACCCTCGGGGATTGTCGCGTTTGCGTTTGCTAGTTCGTCCGCATCTGCATCTTCCGGCGGGGGAGCATCCGGAGGCTGAAACGACACCTGATATGTGCCCACCGGAACTGGTACGGTGAATTTGAATTTCCCCCCGGGCCCCAATTCTCCGCCGCCGGTGTTACCCGAGTTCTGGTCATACAACGCCACCGAACCTTCGGCCAGCGGCTCGCCGTCCAACGTGACCGTTCCCTCGACTTCTCCCGTGGGGCCAAGGTCCTTACCACCGCCACCACCACAACCCAGAAACAAGACTGGTAACAGACAAAATGCCGCCCACACGGCAGTGAATCTTACGCTTCGCATTATATTCGACTTTCCATTCGTCTAGAGCAGGTGTGCTGAAACTGCATTCCAAAGAAACGTGGTTGGTTTGAAAAACTTGATTCAAACCAACCAGCTTGAGAAACCAATGGTGAGCAGCAAGGCTCAAAATTCCCCAAGAGTTTCGCCGTCATTCATGGAACACATCTTCTGAAGAGTTCCAAAATCGAGGTTCTCGGAAACAAACCGAATGCTTCCGTCACCAAGCCCGACCTGGATTCCGCCCGTGTGGAACGAGTTGATGATCGTGTTGAAGTCCCACGCTCGGTCCGCACCTGGAATGGACGAACGGGCGATGCGCTGTTTGCGGAGGCCATGATTGATGGGGTATCGCAGGCAGGTCGTCCCGGCGCCCCAGTGCGGTCGCGACGCTCGGTCGGTCGCTATGCGACCAGCCTGGCCGGACCAGCCACCGTAATAATTACTCGACACATTTCTATTGGTGCCGTCAATATTCACATCCGCCGACTGTTCGGCAACGATAATTGTGTTTGATGTACCATCAGTCGCATCTCGAATTTTGGCATGGCGGTTGATTCCCAGTAACCCGTTACCCCGGACAACGCCACCATAGTCGGTATTCCGATTTCTACCACGAGGGACGCCCAGAGACCCGGAGATACCGACATAATGATGAGTCTGTCCTAATTGGTGGTTGTTGACAACAGAAGGGTCGTTCGGATCAAGCGGGCTTGAGGGGCATATGAATGTCGGGATCTTCAGGCGTGCGAACACCTCGGCACCACCCGCGTACTTCGAGTAATTCGATCGATGGCCGCCGAAGCTGTAGGCGGAGTTCCAGTCGATTTGCTTGTAGACGGTTGCTTGATCCATATACGGCAGGACATGCACGCGCCAATTGCCACCGCAACAATGTATAAGAGGTCGTCGTGGGGATTGCCCCTGCGGGAACGTCGTATGGACGTCGTGGTAATTGTGTAACGAGAGAAGAATGTTTTTCAGGTTGTTCTTGCATTGCGTTCGCCGAGCCGCCTCACGAGCCTGTTGCACCGCAGGCAACAGCAATGCGATCAGAATTGCAATGATCGCAATAACGACAAGTAACTCAATGAGCGTAAACGCCCTGTGCCGCGACTTTCGAGTGCCGTGAAATGGAAGCATGACGAGACCTCAAAAAAAGGAAGGAAGTGAGAACATGTTCGAACGAAAACCAAGTGACAGCGTCCATCAGATGTTACTCGTTATTCTGAAGACATCGTCACTCATTCCGCAGATCTGCGGTGTACCACTTAACATTGTGCCGTCGCGACGTTTAAAACGCAATTCATTTCAAAATATGGCATGGTATCCACGCCGATTGCGATTTTTGCTCTGTTTCCACAAT
>JAPYTO010000247.1:0-1103 GCA_029941865.1 Fuerstiella sp.
GCTTTGTAATCTCCTAGTTCATGCAGTGTATCGACAAGGAGAATCTTCAGGTCAATGCGAGCGGGATCGTGGCCCACAAGTCGACGAAGATGTTCCAGTGCTGCTGCATGATTTCCTGTTTTCATGTGTGCATACACAAGAGATTCGAGAGCGTACGGATCAGTATCTGTGCGTTTACGGTACTCGCCGTCGATCCTGCTCAATTCCCTCGTGACGTCAGCATCAAGTGGCATTGCAGAACCGGCAACGGCCTGCAGGAATGCCGCTTCACAGTCCGCAGTAAGACTGCCGCTGTCCAACACGCTGCGGAACTCAATTATTGCATAATTGAATTCCTTCGCCCAGCTCAGGACGCATGCATACTGTGAGCGCAGCGACCGCGTCAATGAGGAGTTCTTCTTGATTTGTGACCAGGTCGCCAGACACTCCCGGGTTGCCTTCTGTGCCGAATAGATATTTGCAAGACGCACCAGATTATCGGCATTGTGTGGATTCTGTTCGAGTAATGACTGACACTCCGTCCTTGCCAGAGTGAGTTTTCCGGTAGTCATCAGGATGTCGACATAGAGCTGCGTCTGCTGCTGCGTGACTTCCGATTCCTTCGGAAAGACATCCGCGGCCTTCTCGGCGTTTCCGGTCGCCAGTAACACGGCCGCATACTCGCAGATCTCGGTCGCTGAGCACGTTCCACGCCGGTACAACGTCTGGTAAAGAGGAAGGGCCTCACTGCTGTTTCCACACTCATGGGCATTTCGTGCCGCTGAGATCATCACTCGACGCCTGAAGGCTGATTCCTGCAGCGAACGGGGCCCGCCGCGTTCCAACACGCCGGAAGCCCGTCCAGGCACGCTGTGGACCAGCCCGTCGTAGAGCTGTCCGGCGATTCGGTGTTGACTCGTCATGCGATAGGCTTCTGCCAGCGACAATCGAAGGGCAGGTGATACTGCAGACCTGCCTTGAAGTTGGCTGACCCACTGAATCACCGTGTCGTACTCACCGCCACGGAGAAGGTAATCGGTTGCAGACACGGTTGCAAAATCGGAACGACTGGCAGCATCGTCCTTCGACATGGCGATAACCGCATCAATGACAACACGCACGCG
>JAPYTO010000247.1:1203-6949 GCA_029941865.1 Fuerstiella sp.
CCCGACCAGATCAGGCTTTCTGCATAGGCCTGTCGCACATCTGGGTTGTCAGGAGAGTTCTGGAGAAAATGTTCGCAATGCCTGGTCAGGTCCTGCCAGCGGCCGAGGTTGCTCAATGCTCCAATTCTGAGTTTCAAGATATCAAGAGGGGTTGTTGATACGCCATCACCGGCGGTGGCCACAAAGTGAGCCAGGTAGTACTCGCGTTCGGTGATTTCACCAGGAACAGACTGGAAATTGCCGCTTCCGAGCACCTGCTGCACGGCATGATTGACGGGTTTGCCGGGTAGCTCCGTCACTTCCCGATTTCTTGAAGACAGGCTGTCGGCAAGTTCACAAAGCCGAAGCGTCTCCAATGCCTGATCGCCGGCGAGAGCGAACGCGGCTGCCTCGACAAGTAGATCAGCGCTTCCAAAACGACTGAAGGCGACCTCTTCGAAGTGTCGTATGGATTCGTCTGCACGTTTAAGCTGACCAAGCGACCTTGCGATGAGTTCATGTGCGGCGTGTCGGAGCATTTCATCGGAAGCAGCCATGCGTCTGACCTCCTGGGCATCAACCAGCGACGTGGAATAATCGCCATCAAGATACGCCAGGCGGGCACGACGAAAACGTAAATCGCTCACGCGACTGACAGTCTCGTCATGTCGGTCTAAATAGCCGAGAGCCGCATTCAGATCCTTTTTTTCCAGGTGCTGAACAATGCTTCTTATAAGACGCTCGTCGGGGGCTGCGACCGCCACCGCGCCGATGATTATCTCTTCAAGGTCGATATCGAAGTGACTCGTCGGAGTCGCCAGGGCATCAAGGAAGACCGAGTACCACAACGGGGCGACGTCTTCAGTGTGCCAGAGAGCAAGAGCCTGATCGGGATTGCCGCACTGCAGCAGGGCGTCCGCCCACCGCGCACGATTGGCGTCATTCATGACGCCGGTGGAGTGGGCGGCTGAATAATACCGGACCGCTTCAGCGTAATTCGAGGCCCAGAAATTGCATTCCGCGATCGCTGTCAGCACTTCACGAGATTCGGGAAACGAGGAATAGAGTGAATCCGCTGTTGCCAACGCGGAATTCCAGTCGTGACGCGCGGAGTGGATCGCCATGAGGGCCATTCCTTCCTGGAAATGCAGGGAACCGTCCGCATTCTCAAAGCCCCTGGCGAATGTTAATGCGTCCTCCGTCGCCCCGGCCTGAAGCGCATAGCCAATGCACTCTAATGCGATATCTCGATCTAAAGACTCAAGGTCCTGCAGTCCCGCCAGCAATTCGGCGGTTGCATCCCTGCGATGAACGGCGATGCCCGTACGGATGGCCCTGAGTACTTGCCAGGGATCGCGGTCCGTGGGAAACTGTGCATACCACTCAAGGTATAAAGAAAAAGCCCGCTCAAAATCGCCTCTTTCGACAAGCCCGTCGGCGACGGCGATCATGAACCCGGAATTATCCGGTTCTGCCAGAATCAGACGCCGCAGCACGACAAATGCATCGTCGTTCCTGTCCATCGCCACAAGGGCATTTCTCAGGTTACACATCATCGCGACGTCAACCGTCGATCCATTCTTCACCTGCGCCAGAAGCACATCCACCCGTTCACTTTCATGGCTTGCCGGGTGCCAGCCCAGTCGATATCCCGTCAGCAGCCACGCATCACTGTACACAACAGGAAAACTGAACAGAAGAATGACTGCCACTGCCGCAGTCACAGTCCCCAGCACACGACGGACTCTCGGGCCTGATATCTGTGGCGGTTTCTCGACGCAATTCACGAGGTGTGCGGACGATTTTGAGCCGGCCGCACTTCTGACCGCCTTGATCAGGCCTCGTCCCTGACCCTCAAAACGTATTCCCATAATTCGCCTCTTATGCGGATCATCAGCCGTGCGGTCTCCGGTTACACGCCCCCTCCCCTGCACGGAACCCAAAGGCGTTGCTATCTCGATATGAACGGACTCACTGACAGTTCCCGCAAAGTCGCAGTCGAAGTCCAGATAATCTTCCGCAATCCCGATCACAACGCCGCACGAAGTCGTCAGCTCTCCTGGTGCCACCTCTCGTGTGATGCGTATCGGCAGTGACACGCGAACCTGTTCGTAATCTGTGGAGGCCTCCTGGTTCTGCTGTTTGAGCTGTCTGTACTTGTCGCTGACGACCTTTTCTATGGACAGGGACCACAAAGCGTCAGTCGTTGCCCTATCCAGTTCGTCAAAGTACACACCAATCCGGTACGACGTCCCCGACATGGAGTCAATCGACTTCTGAACCGGGCTGTCGACCCATACCAACTGTCCGCTGCACGCAATTGAGTAACCCGGTGCCTGAAATAACATCTCTACTGGCTGACTGGTTACGATATCCGTGTACGTATGCAGCTGTGCGCCCCTCTCATTGATGTCGACGCATACCGCCTGCGTCGACATCTCAACCCCGTCAGTATCATGCCACTTAAGAACGACATGAATTCTCCCGGAATGGTGCCGATACGAAAACCTGGTATCTCGAGAACGAAGCCCTTTTCGAACCGCGCACCAGGCGCTGGCCAGGTGAAATAATACCAGGAAGGCACAAGTTACAAGACCGAGAACATTCGTGTTAAGCCCGGCGAAGAAGCGTAAACCGGCCCAGATCAGAGAACCAATGCCTGTGCCGAATATCATTAACTGTGGCCAGATGCACCTGAAAACACTGGTCGCCTGACGTCCCCGTTTGTTGGTGACTGTGAACCCGCCTCTTTTCCCGGACAAAACTCTCCATACAGCACAGATATGAATCCAGAATGACGTCATTGCGACGACTTCGGTCCGCCAGATGCGGAAATGTCCGTCACCACTGACCTTCAGCGCAAGGTAGCCCACCCCAGTATGGCACAAGATCATAGACACAAGCGTGACACTGACCTGTGCGATTGGCACCACTTCCGTGATCAGCATCATGACAGGTGTCAGATACAGCACAAGCCGAGCCACGCCGGTCGTCCAGCCCAACATCGCTCCGGCATAATGCACTCGCTGAGTCAACGTCAGACCGGGCATGGTGACCGGGTTATCGTGTCGAATAATACTCAGATTGCCTTCGCCCCATCTGAGTCGTTGTGTCTGATAAGCCGTCACGTCGGGGGCAGCCTGTGCCGCAACCATTCTCTCATCGAGCGAAACCGACTTCCAGCCTTTCGCATGCAGTCTCAGGCCTGTGTGCATGTCCTCGGTAATTGTCTCTGTGGAAATCAGGCCAACGTCCTCGAGCGCCCGCCGCCGAAATATCGCGGCACTGCCGCAGAACACATTCGCATTTGCATTCGCCTTTCCATTCTGTACGCAGTGATGGAATAGGTCCCCCTCCTCCCAGTAGTCAGCTGCGCCAGGCGAAAACGTACTGCTGTAGCTGTCGAAATTGTAGAAGGCATGCGGTGTCTGGACGAATGCCACAGACTCGTCTTCAAAGTGCCCGATCGTAGCGGTGAGGAAATGCCTGAGGACGATGTGATCTGCGTCGAATATGGCAACAAACTCACCACTGGTCTGGTCCAGAGCGTTGTTGATGTTTCCCGCCTTGGCGTACAGGTTGTTGTCACGTGCGATGTAGTGGACACCCAGCTCTTCGGCAAGTGCCGCTACTTCGGGCCGATTCCCGTCATCCAGTACGTACACGGTATGTGGGTAGTCCAATGCGGCCATCGATTGAAGAGTGCCGCGCAGCAGCGGAACGTCTTCATTGTAAGTCGGCACCATCACGTCGACAGAACGTCCGGATAATGGCGGCTTGGGTGGTACCGGGGTTGTGTCCCAGATTTGCCAGAAGTACAGGCACATCAGAAGGATGCCGTACAGCTCCGCGATGAACAACGCCAGCGATGCTGCGGTTGTGTAGGGATCATCGACTCGGAGCGTATAAACGGCTCGATACACTATATATGTTGTGGAACTTGCAACACTCAGACTCATCACCAGCCGTCGAACGGCCTGCGGAAACGGTTGGTGTCGTCGTTTAGTGGACATAAGTCGGTTCTACTACAGGAACAGTATTGCAGATCGAGTGACTACACCTCGCAGGAACTCCCGGAGCCAAGCACACGCGCGACTTCCTGAAAGGACGTCATTCCTTCTCGCACCAGGTCCCATCCGGCGTCCTCAAGAGTTCGCAGACCTCGCGTCTTCGCGTAGTCGAGAATTTCATATGCTGGGGCGCGGTTGATACACAAACGACGGATGTTGTTGTCCGAGACCAGGAATTCGAAGACTGCGGACCGACCCGCGTATCCGGAATCGACGCATGCACGGCACCCGCCAGGAGCGTAGAGTGTGTTGCACCCTGAAAGCGTCGACGGCAGTTCAGCCGAATCATTCGCCGCCGGTTGTCTGCAGTTTTCACAGAGTCGCCGAAGCAGTCGCTGTGCCAGTACGCCGCGTACCGTACTCGCGACGAGATATGGTTCGATGCCCATTTCTGTCAGACGCGTAAACGCACTGGCCGAATCGTTGGTATGAAGCGTGCTGAGGACAAAGTGGCCCGTCAGAGCAGCCTCAACGGCGCTTTTCGCCGTTTCCTGATCGCGAATCTCCCCCACAAGTACGATATCCGGATCGTGCCTTAATACGCTGCGCAGTCCACGCGCAAACGTCATCCCCGTGGACTCGTTCACCTGTATTTGATGCACTCCTTCCAGGGAGTACTCAACGGGATCTTCGATCGTTATGATTTTTGTTTCGGGCTTGCTGCAGCGGATGTCGTGCAGGATATTATAGAGCGTTGTCGTTTTTCCACTTCCCGTGGGACCGGTAACGAGAAGGACTCCATGTGGAGAAAGCATGACTTCGCGAAACGACGTTTCAAGGGACGTGGGCATGTGGAGAGTCTTCAGGCCCCAGTTGTGATGACTCTGGCGCAGCAATCGGAGTACGATGCTTTCGCCATGCATCATTGGGATGATCGAGACACGAACATCAACTGGCAGATTCTTCACAGACAAAGTCAGTCGCCCATCCTGCGGCAGTCGTTTCTCGGCGACATTGAGTTTGGCCATGATCTTCAACCTGCTGACGATTGCAGCGTGAAAACGACTGATTTCCTGCGGGACAGTCTGGTCGAGCAGCATTCCGTCGATTCGGTATCGTATTCCAAAACTATGTTTCGAAGGTTCAATGTGGATGTCGCTCGCATTCGATGTGACAGCGTCGATCAGTAACTCGTTGACCAACTTGACAACAGAAGACTGCTCCGCAAGTTTCTCAGGGTCGGTCTCATCTGACATATCGCCGTCGAAAGTGTCCGTTCCATCAGCCATCAAGTCGCCGACAGTCGCTCCCGCCACTCCCAGTTGCTCTTTGAGCACCTGCAGAATCTCGGTTTCTTCCGCCAGGACGATATCGACGTGAAGGCCCGACTCGCGAGCCACATCTGTCAGGAGAGAGTCATGAAAAGGCTGGCTTGTTGCGACTGTTATTGTTTCATCCGTGCATTCGACGGGCACGATACAGTGCGTGAATAATAGCTTCGGTGAAAGTAACTCAAGAACCTTCTTCTCTATTCCGTGTTCCGTCAGTGTGACCAGGCGGAGATCGAAGTGGCGGGCAATGGCGTTCAATAAGTGGAATTCGCGACTGCTGCGAGGTTCCCGCACTGTCGCGCGGCGCTCGGTATCCTGGACAATCTGTTTGATTGCGGAATTTGGCTCCAGATGCGAGTAGATGTTGTGTCTGGCGGGATCGAGGATGCCAGAGAAGATTGCGAAGTCGGCAATATTGGTCATGTG
>JAPYTO010000247.1:7049-8319 GCA_029941865.1 Fuerstiella sp.
GAAGAAAATACTGGTCCGCAGCTGATTGCGTTCGGTGCAGAGACACTGCTGTGGCCTCCGCTCGGCTTTCTTCAGAACACCGGTACTCAACATGTATGCCAGTCATGACAGCAGAAACGGGACGGCAGCGATCCCCCGGGAAAGAGTGAGTTTCCGCCAATTGGCACGGTACGTGCTCTGCTCGCAGAAGCGTTGCGCGTTGCCTCAACGTTGCACCCAGATAGATTGCATGAAACTTCTGCTTCCCAATACTGAAGTTCCCTTGATCTGGTGGACGCTGTTATTAAGAGCAGTTTCAAAACCAAAACAAAACTAAGACTTGCTCCGGGTGGCCGACCTCTGAGTGAAACGAAACCTAGGGAGCCTGATGCATCCTCTCATCCAGGCTAGGGACGGAAACAATCAACCGCAATTTTGTGTGAGGCTGACCAGTGAAAGCAGAAACAACACGTGCCGTCATTTTTATTGATGAGAACTCGTCTGCGCTCGCGAAGTACCGGCGTTCCATGGGTACAGGCAATTGGCATGTGCTGCTTGTCCGGAATTTCAATGAAGCCATACAGAAAGCCACAGAAATATTGCCTTTCGCGATCTTTGTCGACCTGGAATCTGCTGGCCACAAGAGCGTCCGTTGTATCCGTCAATTAAAGACAATGAGGCCCGATGTGCCTCTGGGTCTGATTGGTCGAAAAGAAGCAACGGCCGAGGTCGCAACTTCTCTTCGAGCCGGTGATGTAATACAAATAGAAAATCCAGTCACAAACGGGTCACTGAAGCGGGCCGTGGAAGAAATGACGGGCCACACGAACGAACGTGCGGTGGATTCCAACAGACTGATTCACCGACCGAACAACGCGTTTGATAAAGAAATCATCCTTGAGAGTGAAAACCGTCAACTGATCAATCGCTTAGGTGCACTCGAGAGCACAGTTCTGTTAACGGGTGAATCCGGAACAGGAAAAACGACTGTGGCCCGTCGCATCCACGAATTGAGTACTCGTTCGTCGTGTGAGTTTGTCGTGCTTAACTGCGGGGCAATTGCACCGGGCCTGATCGAGAGTGAACTTTTTGGCCATGAAAAGGGAGCCTTTACAGGCGCGGACAGCAGACGAACCGGTCATGTGGAGACGGCTGAGGGCGGCACCTTGTTTCTCGATGAAATTGGTGACCTGGCACTCCCGCTGCAGACCAAACTCCTCACGCTCGTGCAGGACAGAAGCTGGCGCAGAGTTGGCTCTTCCAGAGAACGCTTCTCGAACATTCGGTTTAT
>JAPYTO010000247.1:8419-9814 GCA_029941865.1 Fuerstiella sp.
AAGGACAAACAGGTTGCTCTCAAGACGAACGCTTCTACGACTGTCGCTTACGTCAGCTGTTGGCTCGACGATCGCTGACTCACCACTGGCCCATGGATTCTGCACGGAGAGTCTTCAACCAGGCGAATCTTTTGCTGAAGGAAGCCTCGGAGTCAACATTGCCGGTGCTGAGTTTGGCACAAATGCAGAGTCTTTCTGCAATCAATCTCCCGGGCGATGTCAGCATGAGTATACATACGGGTCCGAGGCGACCGTTCGGTATTTCTGCGAAAATGGGTTGCGCCTGATTCGCGTGCCATTCCGGTGGGAACGCATTCAACCACGGCTTCGTGGCCCTCTTCAACAGGCAGAACTGCATCGACTACGAACATTTGTATCGTGGGTCCGAGCGGCTGGAGGACAGGTCATCCTTGATGTCCATAACTATGGTCGTTATCGGATGTCTGTCGACGGGACTGCCTGCGACTGCCTGATTGACTGCCCGGATCGTCTGGGGCACATACGAGTGACGCGCGGTGATCTTGGTGACCTTTGGCGACGGCTGGCCACCGCGTTCCGCAACAATGATTCCATTGCGGGTTACGGCATCATGAACGAACCGAATGGCCTCCTTCCCGGAGGCTGGAAGAAAATTTCGAACCATGTGGTTTCCTGCATTCGTAAGGTCGACCGCAGAACTCCTGTTGTTGTGTCCGGTGATGAGTGGGCAAATGCAACAGAATTCACGCGAATCAATGGTGAAGATGCATGGGTCAACGATCCGACAGGAAGAACTGTCTACGAAGCTCATTGCTATTTTGATCATGACTGCTCCGGAAAGTACGGGTTGAGTTATGAGGAAGAAGTACGCCGAGATGCATCGACTGTACGGCGTGGGCGAAAACTCGTCGCACCGTTTATTGACTGGTGCCAACGAAATCACGTTATGGGATTCATTGGCGAGGTCGGGGTTCCCTCAACGCCAGGCTGGCTGTCAGTGCTGCAGGAATTCATGTCGACCATGACAGCCAATCGAATGCCTGTCTGCTACTGGGCGGCTGGTGAGTGGTGGGGAAAGTACCCGCTTTCGATTCAACCCCGTGCCGGACACAGCAGTGGCCAGCAAGCAGTGATGTCGCGTTTCAGTCGCAGGAGCGAAATCAGGGAACGCGCGGATTCCGGCGGGAAAGCACGTTGACCGTCATTGCATTTCCATCTGAAGTGCAACGGAACAGGTGGCAACTCGGATGCGGCCCAATTGATGGCTCGAGCCTGTTGACGGCTTGCTGATTTCCGCTGCCCCGTAGGCTCATCAGGACTGAAGTTCCCTAAGTTTAATGGGGGCGCTGGTTACGGTTGTTCGAGACAGCCATTCCGTCTCGAACGAATGGTATTGGAGGGGACTGCACGTCAATC
>JAPYTO010000248.1 GCA_029941865.1 Fuerstiella sp.
GTGAGAACATGGATTACAACTCGCTGGTCTGGATTGGTGAGACCTATTTCGGACTCGGGCAGGGAACTCAGGAAGATGTCGACGCTGCGGCCGGCTACTACAAGAAAGCGAATGCGGCTTACCAGGACATTCTGGACAGAGACCTCGCCGAGGGTGGTAGTGTCATCGCCGTCAAACTCCGGATCGTCCGTTGCAAGCGGGCACAGGGACAGTTTGAAGAAGGCGTCAGTCTGGCTCAGTCCATACTGAATGAGACGCCGCTGTCGCTGGACGTTCAGTTCGAGGCGGCTCACACGCTGTCAGACTGGGGTGCGTCAGACGGCGGTCCGCCGGCAAAACTGCTGGCGGCCATTGAAGGTGTTGAAAACGCCCAGGGCGAAAAATCGATCTGGGGCTGGTCCGGCATCACACGCAAGCTTCAGGCTCGGCAGAGTTCACCGGACTGGGATCAGCTGAAGGAGCGTTTTCTGGAAGCTCGTTACGAGTATATCAACAGCCGTTATCGCTACGCAAAAACGGGAGCGTCCGATGGCGAAGTACAGTTACAGTCCGCTTTGGCGGAAATCACGATCTTCATTCAGGTGTTCTATGACCTCGACGACGTGTGGTTTGCAAAGTTTGACAGGTTGTATCAGGACACTCAGCTGGAGCTGGGACAGAGCCCAAATCCACTGGAACGGCCAACTCCCCCCGAAGAAGTGACGGCTCAGGACGAGCCGGAGAGTGCCGACTCAGCGCAGCCTGAACAGGAGGCTGCTGCCACAGCCGCACCGCCTGCTGCAGGGACCAACATGATTGTCATGCTGGTCTTGCTGGCGCTGGCGGCGGGAGGTGGTTTCGGCTTTTATAAACTGATGAGTAAACCACAACAGCGGCGACGTTCGAGTGTTAAGCCGGATGGCGTTTCATTCACTGCTCCACCTGGTGCCGGGGGTGGCGGCACTGGCGGTGCTCCTGACTTTGCAGGATTGGAAGCGGCAGGGGCAAAAACGTCAGCAGCCGTGGCCGCACCGCCTCGAAGGAAAAAAGTCGCCTCAAAATCGGGCAAGCAGGCTCCGTCAGATTCACAGCAGCGTCCCGTCAAGAAGAAGCGGGTGTTGACGCCGGAAGAAGCCGTGAAGTGGAAGGCTGCCAAAGCGGCCAAGGCACGGGTCGCCGCCGCAGCTGCTGCCAAGGGTGAAGGCGGGGCAACGGCCGCACCAAAGAAGCGGGCCGTCAAACAGGTCAAGAAAGCGACCGCTCAGGATCCCGCGGCCGCACCAAAGAAAAAAGTCAGGAAGCGTCCGCCACAACCGCCGGCAGAGTAAGTCGTTCGGTGGTGGCCCCGACAACAGGTTCAACGCAGTTTCACGAGACAACAAGGCGTTCCGAGATGGATAAAGTTTTCTACGTTTTCAAAACGACGCTGTCGGCCACTCTATTGGTTGCAGTGGCGGCACAGTCTGTGTTCGCAGTCGACATTGTGACACGGCGGAGTGACAACACGCAGCTGCGTGGCGAAATCATCCGTGTGAGTCAAAATGAGATTGTGCTGAAACGCACGAACGGCGAAGAAATATCGATTTCAGTGGCGAATCTGAAGGATGTTCGCTTTGACAAAGAACCCCTGGCACTCAGTGCCGCGCGCTCCAACGAACGCAGTGGATCTCTGGACACGGCGTTGACCCGCTTTAAGGAAGTGCAGAGTTCTTACACCGGCGGCGACAAGGGGCTGAAGACGGATCTCGAATACCTGATCGCCCGCGTCGTGGGCAAGCAGGCTCTGACCGATCCAACCAAGGCCGACGCAGCTAAAGAATCGCTGGAGAAATTTCGCACCGCCAACAAAGACAACTTCCGCTACCTGGAAGCAACATTGTTGCAGGCATCAATCCACGCCCTCAAAGGGGAGACGGACGCAGGAAAAGCGTTGCTTGCTGAAGTACAGGCGTCTGCCGTCAAGGGATTCCAGTTGCAGGCGGGCGTTGACCTGGGAAGACTGCTGCTGGTTGCCGGTGATGCTGCAGGAGCCTTGTCGTCCTTTGATGATGTGATTCAAAAAAGTCAGGGTGACGTATCGGCGACCGGTGCCATGTATGACGGACTGCTGGGACGAGCAATGTGCCTGAAACAGCAGAACAGTGTCGATGATTCCATCAAGACTCTGGATGAGGTCATCGACAAGGCACCTCCCACGGAAACTCGCACTCTGGCAGAAGCATGGGTCCGAAAGGGTGATTGTTTTCGCCAGAAAAATCAGGAAAAAGCGGCGTTAATGGCCTATCTCCACGTCGATGTTCTGTATCCCGGCGAGCCCGCTCAGCATGCTGAGGCACTGCTGCGACTATCGCAACTCTGGGGCCCCGGCGGTCACCAGAATCGCGCTGTCGATGCCTCCACGCGTCTGACCGAACGCTATCCAAACAGTCAATGGGCCAAACAGAGTGGTGGTTAAGGCGACTCGCACACGAGGTATCGCCCCAAGGGGCTTGTAATCTCAGCCGCAGCGCTGAGCTGGCAGGCCAGACCACCGGCAATTCTCATTATGTCGATTCCACGAGCGGAAAATCACGAGACATTTGCGGCAGGACGGGCAAATTGGATGACTCCGCCAACCTGACCGGCTACATTTCTTTTCAATCGTTTAAGACACAGTCGCCGCTGACTGAGCTGCGTAAAACTGTAATTCCGGAGATAATTGAACATGCTGAGCCTTTATGAACGAGTATCGCGGCAACGATCCTTGCGGAACTGGGGGATATTTCTGCTGGCACTGACCGTTGCGATTTCGGCGATTCCGCTCGCCGGACTGTCGCCGTCCGCTGTGGCCCAGGATGAAGAGCCAGCGGCTGCCGAACCTGCTCCGGCCGATGACGGTGGCGATGCGGCAGCCTCGCCCGATGCTCCCGTCCAAAGCCGAAACTTTCTGACCTGGATGTTTGATGCCCTGGGCTTGTTCTGGATGTCGATCTTTGCAGCATTATCTTTTGTGATGGTGGCGCTGATCATGATGAATCTGCTGCAGGTCCGCCGCGACGTGCTGCTGCCCAACGACTTTGTCGAAGAGTTCGAACAGAAGCTGAACGGCAAGGACTTTCAGGGGGCTTACGAGATCGCCCGAAACGACGATTCCTTCGTCGCCCGCGTCCTCGCAGCCGGCATGGGACGGCTCAGTCGCGGCTATCCCGAAGCCGTGGAGGGAATGCAGGAAGCTGGTGAAGACGAAAACATGGCGCTCGAACATCGACTCAGTTTCCTGGCACTTATCGGCACCGTGGCTCCGATGCTGGGACTCATGGGGACTGTTCAGGGCATGATTGCGTCGTTTGACAAGATTGCGTCGTCGGCCGTTTCACCCAAACCAAGTGAGCTGGCTGAAGGTATTTCCACGGCCCTGTTTACGACGCTGATTGGTCTGGGCATCGCCATTCCCGCGATGGTGTTCTACAGCATCCTGAAGAATCGCATTCAGCGATTGGTTCTGGAAATCGGCATGGTGAGTGAAGGCCTGATGAGTCGTTTTGCAGCCGTCGGCAACAAAGGCGGAGCCAGTGGATCCACCACGAAGCCTGTCTGACGACGCTCGTTTTGATCAAGCACGGATATTGTTCAGCGCCCGGCCGAAGGTGCCGGCGATTGGCAAACGTGAGTCTGTGCCCTCCACCGGGCCTTAAGGCCGGAGTATCAATTCCATGAAAATCAAGTCATCCGGTTCCACTCCTCCCGATGTCGACATGACGCCCATGATCGATATCGTGTTCCAGTTGATCGCCTTTTTTATGGTGATTTCCAACTTCGAGCAGCAACAGGCCGACGAACGAGTGACTTTGCCGAGGAATCAGCTGGCCAAGCCACCGGAAGTGAAACGTGACGACGCCTTCACACTGAACCTGGGTTTTGACAAGAACAAAGAGGGCGAGATCATCGACAATACGCCCTATATCTTCTTCGGCGATGAACGCGTCGAAGTGGCTAACTGTTCAAATCGATTGCGGCAGGAAGCTCAATTCTACACGACAATTGGTACGCCCCTGGAAGATGTCACCGTGGAGATTCGAGCAGACAAAGAAGTGCCATCCGGTCTGGTTCAGACCCTGATCCAGAAGTGTCAGGAAGAGGGGATTGAGTTTCAACGGTTCGCACTCAAGGCAACGCAGAAGGTTAGTCCATGAAAATTCGCAACCGCAACGAAGAGGGCGAAAAAATCGAGGTGCCGATGGCACCCATGATTGACGTGGTTTTCCAGCTGCTGATCTTCTTCATGCTGACGTTGAAAATCATCGAACCCGAAGGCAATTTTGATATCAACATGCCACTGGGTGCACCGGAAACGTCATCCGTGACTGATCCGGATCTGCCCCCGTTTAAGGTGCGCATGGAAGCGGACCCTGACACCGGCACACTGTCTCGGTTGTTCTTCAACGGTCAGCCAATGGGCAACGACCGGACCGCCTTTCAAAGGCTGAATCTGCAGATCCTGAAATCCGTCAATGCTTTGAAGGCCGCCGGCCCTGACGCGCTGGATAAACAGGAAGTTGAAATCGACCCGGATTTCGGCCTGAACTATGAGAATATCATTGAGGCCATCAGTGCGTGTTCCGGAAAAATGGTGGAAGGCAAAATGGTCCGCTACATCAGCCGCATCAAGTTCGCCCCGATACGGGCTGAGAACTAATCTGTGACTGCTGGTGGATGCAGTTGATCGTATTCCGTGGCCAGTTGGGCACCCGGTGTGATGCCGAATTTTGCCCACATTCCCAGATACATGGCGGTGATCAGCACGACAATTGTCACCCCCAGTGGTTTCGCGAGTGCCCATGGCGTGATGTCGACGTCTTCGCTGTACTTCTGCACAAAGGGTTCTGGCAGTGGGTTGATGAAACGCACGGCCGTCATCAAAGCGACAAGCAGAAAAAAGTTAACGGCCGCCAGGTGCAGCCAGTGCATTTCGATACCAAACAGCGTGTTGCCCATGGCGATGCCGAAGACTGACTGAAAGATAATACCGGCCAAGAGTGCGAAATTCGCCGCTGCCGCTGGTGTTCTCTTGCTGACAATTCCCATGAACACGATGGCCAGCAAGGGGATGTTCAACACGGCAGCAATTGACTTCATCAGATTAAACAGACCGGTTTCGGCAAAGGGCGAAAGCACCAGAGCCAGCACTACACTGACCGGAACCATGACGATGCCGAACAACTTGCCCGTCTTCACGACCTGACGGTCCTGGGCCTCTTTGTTGATGACACCCTTGTACAGGTCAATGCTGAACAGCGTGCATCCGCTGTTCAGGAAGCTGTTGAATGAACTGAGGATCGCTCCAAAAATTGTGGCGGCGAAGAACCCCACGGCCCATCCCGGTAATACCAGATTGACCAGATAGCCGTATGCAGCGTCGGCACCCAGCGGCGGTGCCTCGTCTGTTCCAAAGGCGATGTGCCAGGCAATGATTCCGGGCAGAACCAGATACAGGGGGCCGGCAAGCTTCATGAATGCGGCGAATAGAACTCCTTTTTGTCCTTCGGCCAGGTTTTTCGATGCCAGCGTGCGTTGTACAATGCCCTGATTGGTACACCAGTAATAGGTTGTGATCAGGGTCATGCCTGTCAGTAGTGTCTCCCACGGAATATCCGAACTGCGGTCGCCCAGCGAAGACAGTCGTTCCGGATACGTTTCTGTCAGCAGTGAGGCTCCGGACATCATGCTGCCGCCGCCGATGTAGCTGAGGCCCAGAATCGGAATCAAAAGCCCTCCGATCACAAGGCCAATGCCGTTGACGGTATCCGAAACGGCCACCGCCTTCAGGCCTCCGAAGACAGCATAACACCCGCCGACAATGGCCAGCAGACTGCACACCACCGCACGGTTAATGGTCATGTTCGTGGTGCCAATGATGGACGGGACGTCAAACACCGAAATCATGAACTCGGCGCCCGTCAGCAGGACGAACGGAAGAACGTTCAGTACGATTGATGCCAGAAAGATGATGGAGGTGAACGTTCTTGTTTGCGGGCCATAACGCAAATCAAGGAACTGAGGAATCGTCGTAATGCCGCTCTTCAGGTAACGGGGCAGAAACACGATCGCCATCAGAATGATCGAAAGGGCCGACCAGACTTCCCAGGCCATGACGATCATGCCATAGCGGTAGGCACCACCGTTTAGCCCAACCAATTGCTCCGTCGAAAGGTTTGTAAGTAACAGGGACCCACCGACGACGAACCATGACAGACTGCGACCGGCCAGAAAATAGCCGCTCGTCGTTTGCTGGTCGTCGTTGTGCGTTCTTAACCATGCTACGACTGCGACCAAACCGGTGAAGAAAAGGAACGAAATTGCCGTAGTCATAAATCATTTGTTCCGGACAGGGACTAAACTTAGTTTTGCTAAATAACAGAGTCGTGGTGGCACATTCTGAAGCGCAGATGTGATCAACGCCAGCAAGTGCCATCATCTCTGCCGGTATTTTGGGTCAGTTCAGCGACGCTAATCCTGAACTGGTCTGTTGCGGCGAATCCCACTGTTTTCGCTAACGAAATTCGATTGGCCAACGTAAAATACGTGAACCTGTGGACACGGTAGGATGTGTCGCTGAATGCGGGTGGTTTGCCATAATTAGTGTGTCTTAAAGTACTTACGTTTCGTCGATCTGGTCGGACGCCAAACATGTCAGAAACATCTCTGAGTCCCGCGATGAACAGTGTTAGCGGGACGATGCCGGAATCTGCGAATTCTTCGTGGGCCAATGAGTCCTTTTCTGACGAATTTGACTATACCCCCGTGTCACCATGGGGGCCGGTTGCGTTGGTTCTGGGGATCGGCAGTCTGACTGGATTCATCGGCATCTTTGGTTTGTTTCTGGCCGTCGTCGGAGTGGTTGTTGGCTGCACAGCCATCATCAAAATTCGTTCCTGCCGGGGAACGGTGAAAGGAACAGGCTTCGCGATTACCGGATTGGTCCTGTCGGTCCTGTGTCTGGTGCTTGGGTCCATGAAGATGGCTCACGCATACCAGACAGAATGCCCGCCGGGCTTTCAAAGAGTGAACTTTCCTAACGACATTTCAGACTGGCAGTTTGCGTATTACGGTGGAGTTCGCAGGCTGCATCCGATGGTCGCCCCGTTGATTGGCCAAAAGGTATTTCTGAAGGGCTTCATGTGGGAGACTCAGAAGTCGGAAGGTCTGGAGAACTTTGTTTTCCTGAAGGATAATGGTGAGTGCTGTTTCGGTGGGTCACCCAAACCATTTGACATGATGGTCGTTAACATGACGGACGGAAAGACGACCAGGGCATTCAATGGGATGGTCGCTGTCGCAGGTGTTCTGAACGCCAATGTGAACGCTGGAGAAGGCGAACCCGTGTATACGGTTGATGCAATCATGGTTGAAGAAGCACAGACTCGGTTTTAGAGTCCGGTTTCGACTGTCATTTCTGCACAATTGCAACATCGAACTCTTTCGAACTGCAGGAGACGCTGAGAATGGAATTCGGCAATCGAACGACTGCACTTGTCCTCGCACTGATAACGTCCCCCATCTGCGTCGTCTTCATGGGCTGTTCAGGATCGGGGGGTGACGGCTACGTGGAATACGGTCAGATTCAGGCCGCTCCGTCGTTCAGTTCCACTGAGCCTTCGGCTACTGCTGAAACGCCGGCAATTGGCAGCGACACTGAACAGAGCGTCGCTCCGTTGTCTGAGGGAGACACCAGTCCGGATGCGGTTGTCGTGGCGCAGGAAGACGGGCTGCCCGATCAAACAGAACAGCCAGAGGTCACCACCGTGTCGAACACCGTGGACAAACCTGATACCAATCCGACGACGTCGCCTGACGACAGACCTCTGAAAAAGGCCGATCAACCCTCAGCGAAAGTGGCCAGCCCCGGTCCGGAAGTTCCCGCAGCCGGGATCGCGACCATCGGCCCGGACAGCGTTGGTGGCGAGGAGCCGCTGCCCGCCGAGCCGCGTAAAATAAAGCTGCTGATCTCAGAAAAACGGCTGCTGCCCGAGGGTGATTCCAAAGCGTTGCGGCTCACGTACGACGATATTGACCTGCTGAAAATTCTGAATATGGAGCCCGTGCCGACAGACGCTGACAAGCACTTTCCCGCATGGCTGAACGATCTGAGCGGACAGAGGATTCGAATTCGTGGGTTTATGTATCCCACATTCGAAGCCACCGGGCTGACAGCATTCACGATGGCTCGGGACAATGGTATTTGCTGCTTCGTCCGCCAGCCGAAAATTTACGACATCATCGGAATCATCCTCGCAGACGGCGAGACGACGGACTACATCGAGGGCAAACCGTTCGATGTCGAAGGTGTTTTTCGAATTGCGCCCGAAGCGGACGACGAGGAATTGGATGACGCGGAATTGTTTCAGTTGTACCGTATAGAAGACGCAAAGGTGCTGAGGTAGACACGTGCGCCAAGAGCCGTTCACTGTCACAAAGGAGTTGTGAGCCAGCGGCGAGCGGGGGACGTAAGTCCCCTGATTCCAACGCGGATTCGACGTGGCCAATGCCGGGACTCTGTTCACAATGCAGGCGTCCGTGAAATAAGAACGTTCAGGGCATCGTAGCCGGCAATCATCCGGGCACTGACGTGCCTGGCTCGCCAGCGGTGAGCAATTCCGACGGCGTTCGTCCGGCGGCAGCGCCGTAGGCTCGGATCAGGCGACTTTCGTCACACTCGCTGTGAACTGGCGCCCAGGGGACCCCGGCAAAAATGTAAACGAAACGCTTGTCGTGTATTCGACAGCGTGCATTCCGGTTACAATGTCTGCGCCGCGATTACAATTAATCGTTGGCCGCCCCGACGATTTGCTCTCCGTTGCACGCTCCGTGTATGGAGTCAAACTCTTCCCAGGTCGACGCGTTATGTTGGTTGGAGGTCGTGATGAAAATAATGACTGCATTGTCCGTCTGTCTGTCTGTGTTTTTGCCAATCGGTCAGGCCGCTGAGTGTGCCCTGTGTCCGTTCTGCGACGCACCTTCGCTGACACTGGCCGAACAGGTCGATCAGGCCGGACATCTGATTCTCGCCAGGTGGGTTGGCGGTGAAAAGCCGACTAATGAAACAGCGGGCACGGCAAAATTCCGAATTGTTGACATTGCCAAGGCCAAAGGTGACGCCTTCAAAAAGGGTGACGACATCGAGTTGCCGCAGTATATCGCCGGCAACAAGGAGGCTGTGTACGTCCTGATGGGCCCGGACATGAAGTTCATCGATTGGCACGTGCCCAGTGAAGCCACTCAGTCATCATGGGAATACGTTTCCAAACTGCCGATGCCGGTTACCGATCAGAAAGAGCAGGTTAAGCGTCTGGCCTATTTTCTGGACTATCTGCAGCACGACGAACTTTCTGTGTCTAACGATGCCTATGCCGAGTTCGCTGCGGCACCCTACGAAGTGATCGTTCCCCTGAAGGATCGTATGCCTCGCGAGAAATTGCGAGAGTGGGTCACCGACCCGGACACTCCGGTGACCCGCATCGGGCTCTACGGCCTGTTGCTGGGCCTGTGTGGCACCGAAGAAGATGCCGCCGCGATGAAACAGAAAATCCTGACACCGGATACTGACTTTCGGCTGGGCATCGAAGGGGTGATGTCCGGGTATCTGATTACTGCTGGCGAAGAGGGCCTGAAAACGCTGGAAGACAGCAAGATGAAGGCAAAGACGTACGTCAACAAAGACGGCGAAGAAGTGAAGCTGCCATTCAGTGAAACCTACGCTGTAATGCAGACACTTCGCTTCATGTGGACCTACGAGCCGGACCGCATTCCCAAAGAACGGCTGAAAGAATCCATGCGGATTCTGCTGGACCGACCGG
>JAPYTO010000249.1 GCA_029941865.1 Fuerstiella sp.
GATCCATATCTCGACCCATCCACGTTGTTGATTCAGTACACATTCACTGAGCAAGACAAGTGGATTTCGTCGGAATCCGCTGAAACGATACCGCAGAACTCGGTGTCCGGGCGAACAGGAGTGACCACAGCGGAATTCCCCGCATCAGCGAAGCGTGTCAGGATTTCCATCGCCGACAGGGCCGGAAATGTCGGATCGGAGATTCTTACTTTTCCCAGAAATCGAACGATTCATCAGGGAAACAGTCGTCGATCCGGAACGGACCGGGCCGCCATTCAAACTGCTTTTGACCAGATCGAAGCAGATCCGCGTACTGAGGCAGACATTCAGCCGCAGCGGAGTCCGGACCACTCGCGACAAAAGGCACCTTCCGGGGCGGGAACTGTTCCCCTGAACGTCCCCCCGGTTCCCCTGAGCATTCCCCCGCCCGTCTCCGAGACGTTGCCTTACGTGGCGCCGCGCCGATCATCTTTCGGTGATCCGTTGTGGGGGGGCAACGGTAAGCCATTGTCGCGGCCCGCCACAGAGCTGGACCCGCTGCCCGTGGCGCCCGTTGGCGTAGAAATTCTGTTACGAGCTGCCCGAACAAGTGCGGCCCTGGAAGACTACCCGGCGGCACTGGATCGATACGGCCGCATCCTTAGTCAGAATCCCGATAACCAGTCTGTTCGACGAGAATATGCTGGGTTGCTTCTCCGACTACGAGACCCTCGGGCGATTCCTCAGTACGAGTATCTGCTGAAGATCAACCCAAATCAGATTGACATTCTAAGGGAGTTTGCAGATGCACTTCTCATGCACGATCAGCACGCACGCGCCATTGAAATCCTGAATTCGCTGGCCAACGGAATGCCTGTTGACCTGAAAACACTTGAGAGCCTGCTTTTCGCCAGAGTACGTCTTGGTGATGTTCACGCCGCACGCAGGAAGCTGGATCAGGTGTTTCCTTCTCTCGATCCCACGGACGTGCAATTTGACTACCGGATCGGCCATATCGAATTATCACTCGGTCGCCCACTCCGGGCCCTGCCATTCGCAGCGGCTGCTTTTCGCACTCGTCCGGAGAATCAGAAAGCAGGCATCCTTCTGATTCAGACCCTCGCGCGGCTGGAACGACACGCCGAAGCAGTGGAAACAGCACAAAACTGCAGCATCGGTCTTGAAGCGGAAATATACCAGTGGCTCGAACTGGCCACGGATATTTCTCAGCACGGAAGTTTTGAGGCATCTGAGTACATCTATTCAGAATTACGAGCCTCTTTTTCCGACCATGCCGCGGTGGTGGCGGGGCAATCGCGTAATCTGCTTCGCCAGGGACACATTCAACAGGCAAGGATGGCCCTCGTTGCACCCTCACTAAGTCGGGAAGACCCCGATTTGCTCGTCGCCCGGGCTATGGTTCAACTTGAAGCAGGAGAATATTCTGAGGCACTTGCACATACCTACGCCAACTCACCGGAAATGCGAATGATTCGTGGTGACGTATACGCCCGAGTCGGTGCATTCGCCCTTGCTGAGCAGGAATACCTGCAATCTGAGAAAGCTCAGAACGAAATTGATCTGTCGCTGTCACGTATCTATGCCAGCGTTGGCCGCTTCACACCGGCGGCAACGATGGCTGAGCAGATCCTGCATCAGGAACCGTTCAACAAAGCAGCATGGAGTCAGTTTGTCGAAGTGAAGATCAAGGCGAAACATCACGATGAAGCCATCGTGCTCCTGAAAGCAGGGATTTTGGAGAACGAGACTGCAGAAGTCTTCGCACAATTCCTCCATGCGTTACTCGGACGAGTCTATCTTTCCCAGGGACAGTCAGCAGCGGCACTTCAGGAGTTTCAACTGGCGCGTCTGGACGAGGGCAACAATATAACCGAACCCGACATTGCCTATGACTACTATCGCGCGTTGCTCTCCATACGTCCGTTCCAGGCAGCAGACCATCTCGCCATGGCCCTGAAGACTCCACACATTGTGAATTCCATCGCCAGAATCGCCATTGGACATCACGACATCGCGCTCGCAAAGCAGATCATCTTCGACACCGCACGACAATACCCCAACAATCTCATCCTGACACTGACGCTGGGAGACATATTCGCCGTACAGGATTCGCCGTATGCAGACGCAGTCGCTGCTTACAGTCAGGCTCTAAAGATGTCACCCACAAACATCAAGGCTCAGGTCGGACTGGCGACATACCACTGGAACGTGAAATCATTTGAAGACTCGGACCGGCATTTCCATCACGTGTTAAGGAATCTGCCGGACCACCGGAGAGCGGCCCGCAACCACGCTCGAATGCTGAACCAGTGGAAAGGAAAACGAGCTTCGCTTTTCGCATACGAACAGCTGTTGTCCGGCATGTCGCGGCCCCTGGCTCATCAACTGTTCCTCGAAGATCCACAACTTCTGAAATCGAAAAAAGCACCATCAAGTCTGTCCGACCTGGAGACACTGTCGGCGACCCTTGAACGCAACGCCATTCAGCTGTCAGACTGGCGTCCGGTCAATGCTTCGTACACCCTGGAACGGCTTAAGAATCTCGAACCTGCTGATGACTACGTCTCCTTCCTGTTGGCCAATCAGTACCAGCGTATTGGCGAAACACGAAACGCGATTGCGGCATACGAAAATTTATTAAGCAGAGAGCCCGCCAACATCGACGCATTCACGGCCTTGAAACACGCAAGACTCGCTTTGCGGCCTCGGATCGATGGAAAAGCAGTATACGTCGCGCAAGAAGGCCGGGAGGGCCTTTCGGATATCACGTCCTTTACTTTTGGTGCGCAGACGGTGCTGCCAATCGCTGATGAAGTGGAGTTTGTCGGTTTCGGCTACCATCACCAGATATTCATGCCGCCCGGTTCCGAGCGGACCGCAGGTGATGCTCTACTCCTCTCGGGCCGATCCGAAGTTGCTGACAGGCTGTTTCTCTTTGCCGATATGGAAGTCACACAGTACTCTACGGGCTTCTCCACTCGCCCCACGTTTGAAGCAGGAGTTGACTATGTTTATCTGGACGGACTTAATCTGGGGTTTGACTTATTCCTGCACAACGTGGCCGAAAACACCGAGACGATCCGGCAGGACATTTACCGCTACGGACTGCAGGCACATTCCAAATGGGTTCCGTCGCCGAAGTGGAGACTCAACGGTTTGTACAGGTTTCAGCAGTACTCGGATACCAACCTGTCCCATTCGATTGAAATTCTCAATCTTATCGAACTGATGGAAGCACCTCGACAGTTACAACTCACTGCAGCTTTTAACTTCGATACTTACAGTGAAGAGACCATAAGAGATCCCCTTCTCACAACACTTCAGGGCACCGTGCATCCCTATTTTTCACCTCGGACATTCGGATACGTCAATGTTGGTGCGGTCTGGCGTCACTGGCTGAAGCGGATGCAGTATGGCAATGAACAGTTGTACTATGAGCTGCGTTACGCGCTGCAGTGGGACTCGGAAAACGTGTTCTACAATAATTTCGGGGGGGGCATTCACTGGGACATCTGTCACAATGCAACGGTTGGGGTGGAAACAAACTTCCTTCGGTCTGGCGCCTATGACAGCGCAACTGTCGTCACTCATTTAACGCTGTGGTTTCCCTGACGGCTTTCGCGAAGGTGTTGAACGTGAACAGTCCGGAGGCAGCTCCCTGGACCTGTCCAGCTGCGATCGGGCGGTCATTTGAAACTTGTTTCAAGGAACCACAACAATGTCCGAACGCCGTTAGATTCTCGATGCCAGGTCGCCCGGTCTGGAATGCCACCGAAACGAAATCCGTGTTGCGCCCGTTCAAAAGGCGGTGTGTGCCGTCCACGGAGCCGAAGCAAAACGGGATTCTTCCTGCCGCTTTCGCGACGACGTCACCTGCCCTTTGCCGACTCCTCCCTGAAAACAGACCGTTTCAGGCCGCACCGTTTCAGGCCGCAGACGACCGATTTTCCAAACAAGCGGCGAGGCCGGACTCAACCATCTGACAGACGGGCGTGTGTCAATTCTGTTTGACCTGAAAGTCGGCCTCGAATCGATAAGGCGTCCGGTCGTATTCCAACCCCGTGTGCGTCCTGACAGTCCCGCGAATGTCCTGTTGTGGCAACAGTGTACAGTCGCTGACAAGGTCTGCCCCTGTACCATTTATCGTAAACTCATCAGCGTACGTATGATATTTTTGAAGCACTCCATTCCGATCAAAATACAGTCGAACCTGAGTCAGAAACGGTGCGAAAGTGAAATCATTTTCGTGCCGTTTCAGGCAGGCTGCCAGTTCTCCGGATGGCGGTGGCTCCGCCGAGATCAGGACGGTTGTAAAGGGCTGGTTGTTGATGATCACGGGGTATGTCAACACATACTTCATCGCAAAGTCCTGACCGTCCACCGTCAGAATTCCTTCGGCCGTCCCGCTGGATGCAGCTTCCGGAAGGGGTGCCGGCTGCGACGGCTGTTCTGTACGCGCCGGCGCTAACACGTCGCATGTGGGAAGCGCTTTCTTCAACCTGTTCGTCTGGCTTAGCGAAATCTCAGTGCCGTACAGTCCCAGCATCTCCAATGATTTCAGTTCTCTCAGAACGGCCACACTGTCGTCGGTCACATTCTGCCCGTCTTCGCTTCCCAGATAAAGAACTTTCAGATTTTTCAGTCGGGCAAGATGAGTGACGCCTCGATCTGTCAGGCTGGTGCCATACAGGTACAGATGTTGAAGCTCCGTTAACCGGCTAAGGGGCTTCAGGGCGGCATCCGTAATGTTTACGAAGGCCAGATCCAGTTCGGTCAGATGGGTCAGTTTCTGAAGATGTGTGGCGGCGGCATCGGTCAGCTGGTCGTTGAATTCCAGTTTCAGGATCTCAAGTTCGGGCAGATCCGACAGGTGCACCAATGCCTCATCCGGGATGTTCGTCTTCCGAATGTCAAGTTTTCTCAGACGTTTAAGATTTTTCAGGAACGCCAGCCGGTGGAGTGTCATTCCCGTCATCCAGTCGGTCAGCACCAGTTGTTCCAGAGTGCTCAGACATGCGATCTGTGCCGCGATCGTGTCGTCAAAGGCACGTTTCGTCCCGTCTTTTGCAGACCCACAAAGCGTCAACTGCCGGGCTTCACCCTGCTTGTTCAGTTCAATGTTAGCGTCGAATTTCTGTCGCAGCACGTCGATGGCAGCAGCCTGCTCGGCAACGGCTGTCGCCATTGGCTGCGTCACATGACCGAAGTGATAGGGAACCCTGTAGGGTTCACCGCTGTCGGTGGTTTCCGTGATCTCCAGAAACGTTTCACCAAACACCAGAGTATCGCCCCGGAACTGCTGGCTGGCCTCGGCTGCCTGAAGGGAAGACATAACAGTCCACGTTCCGATGATCTCGTGTACGCGGTCGACAACTGGACCTTGCCTTTTCAAGGTGATGACGCGAGTCGTATCACCGGCTCTCGACTCAAAATCAGTGGGCCGTGGATCACCTGGCATCATTGGCAAAGCAAGCTGCAGAATATCGTCATCAATATGCCCCAGCCCATGTAAGAATTGCTGGGCACCGATCTGCATGTCGAATTCTTTTGCAGGCGTCTCTTTATGGGTCTTGACTGCAGGCCCGCTTTGCTGCGCAACGTTTGTACCACCGAGTTCCGTGGATGTGACTAATTGATCGGATTGTGCGACCAAACCACCACAGCCAGCTGTAATGACAAGCAGACATATTGCGCAGTTGTTTCGACCACCGTGACAGAACATTGGCAAACTGGAAATCGCTTTCTTGAGCTGACCTGAAGCTCCAGCGGATATAGTCTTGGAATTCATAATCTGGTTGCTTCGCGTTATTGATTTGCGATCTGGTTCTTATGTGCTGCGCCGCAGTGACGAACATATGCAATCAGATCAGCGACATCGACGGGGTTCAGCTGATCTCGGAGATTTGACGGCATTAGCGACACATTAGATTGCTTTACAACATCAATGTCGGCGTGCAGTACTATCTGTTCCAGGCCGTTTTCGCGACGTAATACAATGTTCTTCTGTGATTCAGACTTTCGGATTCCACTCGTCGTAAATCCGTCCTGCGTTAGTACGACAGACGTCTGATACTCAGGCTGTATCCTGCGACTGGGCTCTAAGATGTCGTATAGGAGTTCTATGTCCGACTTGAGATATGCCTTTGAGAGATTGGGCCCTAAATTATGCCCGTCTGTTCCGAGTCGGTGACAGTTTCGACAGGCACCCGTAAAAAGAGCACGCCCACGTTCGAGATTTCCTGTTTGCGAGAGAGATTCCAGAAATGGTCTCATCCATATTGGGGCCGCTGACAGATTGATTGCAACATTCTGTGCGGCGATTTCGCTGTTCGGCACAGCATCAATCGCAGTGTCTGAAGCTTTTGCAGCGGCTTGATCCGGCGAATCGGAAGACGAACGAACGACTTTCAATCCTGTCTGGTTTCGAGTGTCATTATTGGTGACTGACTGACTCGATAAAACGTTGATCCATGACGCATTACCACCGCAGCCAGCTACGCTTACAGCAATTAGCGCGACGATAATGAACAGACAGGCACGCATCATTGTTACATTCCAGCGGCGACACGGCGATTCGCCAGTAACGCTGAAGTCTGAAGATTGTTTAGTTTCTGTTCGAAACGTGGACATCGCCGCTTTTCAACTCATCAGGTACAGATGTCGGTGCAGTTCCGATAGTGGAACTTGTTGATGTGATGCCGGTTGCTGTTGATGCAGCCGCCTGGGCGACTTCTGCTCCAAGCTCGATAGTAACGGCGCACATTTCAGCCTTAACTGGACGATATTCCGTGGCGACGGCCTTGTCTCTGTACAGATTAGCATAGCCCTTAACAGTCACCGGCTGACCAAGAATGAAGTCAAGTTTGTCGGCGATGACCGCAGTTGCGATCTCGGTGCCGTTTGAGTCAGAAAAACTCAGGCCGAATCGTTCATCTCGGTTGAAGGAAACAAGTGCACCATCGACGGTCAATTGGCCTTTGGACAGGTCTAAATCGTCGAGAACACCCTGAATCTCGACATCCTCAGCATCGATAGAAAACGAAGAAGCCACGTAGATATCAGTAGAGCTTTTCCCGGCATCGGCCAGGCCGCCAGCTCCTAAACCAGAAACGACGCCGACAATGCGTGCCATAAATCCAGAGTTGCAGGATGACGCGAAGAGCGAACGCGTTATCTCCGCGTGTGCCGGGTCAGAAAGAAGGGTCAGTGTGGAGCCGTTTATGTTGTCAGTCCCTCCAATGACCAAATCGTCAGGGATGCTTACGGTCACCCCATTGACCCTGACCGTTTTCGCAGTGACGTCCATGTCCTCGATTGGGCCTTCCAGAATAAACTCCGCAGGTCGCGGCAACGCGCTTATCTGGCGACCTGCGACTACAACATTATTCGAACGCACAGTCTCAGACTCCCCAACAATCCGAGCAGACACAAAGCGAGGAAGCCTCTCCATATTCCTGCAATCAACAACGAACCTGCCATGATTCTGGCCGCGAAATTTTCTGACACGGGCCGTGCACAGCACTTTATTTGTCGACGAGTCCAATAGCTCTAAATCGGAATCAACCCAGGTGAGTGTCGTCGTCCCAATGGCGCGCAAATCGCCCGAATGACTACGCCCACAGGCGATGTGGATTTCAACATCATTCTCGTTATGTTCGATCGGTGGAGTCGTCGACAGGTTAAGCAGCGTGGTGTACAGCTTTCCTTTATGAAAGTAACCTTCGGCAGTTGCTGCGTAGCCGCTCGATGCCCTCAGGTGATTTCCGCCAATCGCATTCCCTGCAGCATCGACAATCTGCATGGGAAACCGCAGGTCGGGATTTTCAACAACTGAAATGCCGTTGAGCGTTAAATGGCCATCTTTATCCAGCTCCAGGACTCCGCCGACCAAATGCCTCGCCAGTTCTATATGACATGCCTCCGCCACAAGGTTGCCCTTTGAATCCAAGCCTCCTGAAGCCACCACTGTACCAGATGACTGCCTGGAACTCGGCTTCAGAAGACGTACGTATTCAGTCCTCGGAGTATCAACCAAGTCGACCAGATTGGTCCCTGAAATGTTCTCCGTACCACCAACTGAGAGCCCGTTCGGAATATGCATCTTCATATGCATTACAGAAAGCGTCTGATCCCATGGCTGTATGTCAAGCAATGGCCCCCGTATCTGCCAGCTACCTGACTGTATTACATCGCCTATCGCGTATTTGGGATCACGGAATTTACTGCCCGCGATTCGTTCGATAACCTCGACAATATCCGCTGGTTTTAATGTCGACGGTACCGCAGCCCATCGATTCGTACGGTCATTACCGAAGCTCAGAATCCCGGCATGTTGCGTCAAATCGGAGTCTATCACGGGATCAAGATCATAAACCCCAACTTGTTTCCGAAGCGTATTGACTTCCTGTTCATCGCCACACGCGAAAACCCATTCAGGCATATCAGGATCAGATTCGTCAGCATAGTTGATGTAGGTCTCTGAATATGCCTTAAGGACTTCCGGGCTGTCATGAGTAGTGTCAAGGGAAATAGTAATAATACGAACATCACGACCCAGCGACTTGGCCAACGCTTTACGAACCTGAACCAGGCCCCTGTTTGTTGGTGGTCATATGCCGTTACACTTGGTGTATACAAAGCTAATGACGACGATGTGATCTTTTACCAGGTCATCGTAAAACCGAACTTTTTTTCCATGTTGATTGGTCAGTTCGAAATTACTGAAGCGGTCTGAAAGCCTGTGTTCCAATTCCCCTTCCGGTCGCTGCAGATCCCATGTCGAATAGTTCACGGGATACTTTTTGCCCGGATAGAAATAAGGAGAATCCGAGTCTAACGCGGAGTACCGCTCTTGAACCTCGGCCTCTGTCAGCGCGTTGCCTGGAGCGTTTGCCGAGTCTCCAGCAATTGCAGTCTTTGAAGGAAGATTTGCGCCTGCAAGCGATTCTTTAGCCGTAGCTTGTTCCTGATGATTCTCATTAAGTCGACGATGATCTGATAAAGTTTCCATCGGACTCGATGCATCTTGCTGGCCGCATCCTGTCGACAGCCCCAGAACCACGCAGCCAATAACTATTTTCCGCATCATCTTGCAGTTCCCCATCAATCTTATTTAATTCCTGCTGAACCCACATACTCGAGAAGTGCTTCGTCAGTCAGCCACAATCGCCTGATCAGCTGCCGCCATCTCTCTTTCATCTCGAGCCTTAAGAATGGCCAGAACGTCAGATCGCGATTGCTTTTCGACGACAGGCTGCGATTCGGAACCCGTGGTTTCATTCATTGCACTGACTGCGGGAGCTTCGTTCTGAGTCAAAAGCGTATCGCGCGGAGCCTCGTTGCTGCCCAGATAAACGCCAAGACCAGTTGCAAGCACGATGATTATTCCGATCGACACGCGTGATTTTTTCAGTGAATTCATCAGTTACTGCCTTTGTTATCGAGATGAAGGTTATTACCTGTAAATAAAACTGTTCAGTCCGACTCTTAAATGTGCGTGAAATGAGATGAAGGCTTAGTCTCCATTTAAATCCAGAAGACCATATCACCAGTCACAAACAATCCGTATTCGAGCAACTCCAGCAACCGCCAGTAGAATTCAATTTTCGGTCGGTCGCATACCTGGTAAACTATGCCACATTGAACGTCTGAGTAAAAAAAAGTGCAGGCTTTCCGGAAAGCCTGCTCCTTTCATTAACCGTATAAGTCGAATAGATCGAATTTGACATTTACAAGGGTTCTGAGAAGTGTGCCCCTGTCACGGAAACAGGTTTTGCGTCT
>JAPYTO010000250.1 GCA_029941865.1 Fuerstiella sp.
GCTGCCTGCAGGCTCTGGCCGATGATGACATTCAGTACTTCGTCCGGAACCTGTGTACGAAGGACAAATGGCGGGTACTGCATCAGTATCTGGACCGGGCTTCGTTTTTTGATATCGAGACCACAGGACTGGAATACGACGACACAATTACCGTCATTGTCTGTTGGCATAAGAATCAATTGCATACGTTCGTTGAGCATGAGAACCTGGATGACTTTCTGGAATTGCTCGACGATGTTGATCTGCTGGCTTCGTTCAACGGCAGTACCTTTGATGTTCCGCGAGTCCTGGACGGATTTCACATTCCGGAACTGCCCTGTCCGCATCTCGATCTCAGGTGGCCGTGTTATTATCGAGACCTTCAAGGTGGTCTGAAACAGGCTGTGTCGCAGTTGGGAATTGACCGTCCGCCTGATCTGCAGGACGTTGATGGCAGTTTTGCCGTCGAACTCTGGTCCATGTGGCGAGATCAGCAGAACCAGGCTGCTCGTGATCAACTGATTCGCTACTGTGCCGCCGATGTGTTGCTTCTGCTGCCGCTGGCAGATGTGTTGGTTGGGCGGCAGCCCAGAACGGTGAGCGAGTTGTGGTCCCAACTGCCGAACGTGGAATCGCCGCCGACACCAACTGATGCAACACAACCTGGACGAGCGATCGCTGCAAAAATGTTCGGTCAGGGCAGTCCGTCCAGATTACGAACTCGCCGTCGAAGCGTGTGATGCAGCACGGGTCTGCCGATGCTACGCCACACACGACATTGCGCTGTGACCTGACTACACTTCGTCCGTTCCTGCCAACTGATCCGGAAGCTTCTGATGACCGAACAACATCCATCCCGCATGGGACACCCGCCTGACTTTGTCACGGAACCCAGTACCGCCCCGATTTATCAAACCACAGCTTTTGATGTGCCTGATCTGAAAGTTCTGGCGGACATCTATTCAGGCAACGTGACCGGGCATGTCTATACCCGTGACAGCAATCCGAATCATGCGGCGTTGTCGGATTCGATTGCTGCGATGGAAGGCGCCGAGGCCGGATGTGTTTTCTCTTCGGGCATGGGGGCAATCGCTGCTGTGTCGATGCACCTGGCTGGTTCCGGTGACCACATCATTGTGGCCAAATCGTTGTACGGCATCACTTTGAAGCTGATTGGACGGCTGCATCAGAAATTCGGTGTGCATGTTTCTTATGTGGACGCCGGTGATTCGGAATCCATTAAAGCGGCATTGCAATCCAGCACGAAGATGTGCCTTGTGGAAACGATTTCCAACCCGTTGCTCGAAGTCACCGACATCAGAATGGTGGCGGACACGTTGGGTGATGTACCGCTGGTCGTGGACAGTACCTTCACCACGCCCGAACTCATCCGCCCCATCGAACATGGTGCGACCATCGTTGTGCACAGTGCGTCAAAATACCTGAACGGCCACGGCGACGTCATGCTGGGCGTGGCGGCGGGCACAATACGACGCATGAAGTCCGTCCGATCGACGGCCAGCGCCTTCGGTCAGAACGGCAATCCGTTTGAATCGTGGCTGACGCAGCGTGGCTTAAAAACTCTGCCACTGCGCATGAAACAAATCTGCAACACGACGACCCGGCTGGCCGAGTTTCTTCAGGGCCATGCGGGAACGCGTCACGTCTTTCATCCGTCGCTGCCCGAACATGGCACCCATCGACTGGCCACGGAGCTGTATCCGAATGGCACTGGCGGCATTATCTCGTTCTGCCTGGCAGCGGATGGCAAAGAAGGTGTTTCGAAGTTTATGCAGGCCGCCGAGAATATCCCGTTTTCTCCAACGCTCGCCGATCCCCGGACCACGTTGTCGCATCCGGCCACGACGTCTCACGCATTCATGTCCCGGCAGGACCGCGCCTCCATCGGAATCACCGATGAACTGGTACGGCTGTCAGTGGGGCTGGAATCCTTCGAAGTCCTGCGTGACGAACTTGGTGAGGCGCTGTCAAAAATCTGAGTCGCTGCTTGCTTGCACGCAGTGGAGACGTGTCGCGGTGTCAGCAGAGCTGGAATTGGTTTGGAACAACGGAAGTCCGAGGAGGAGAAGACGAGTACGAGACACGAGGACGACATTTCTGTTCTTTCTTCGTCCTCGTACTTCCTACTCGTCTTCTCGTCCTCGATGTCTTCCCTTTTTTTGCGCGATGACGTTGTGTTACCCATTTGTCAGTGACCAACTGAATAGATCGGTCAGCCAATGAACGTCCCGTCTCCGTTTCTGCACAGTTCCAGCGACCGATGGACGGCACTGGGGCGTTCACGGTGGGTTTGCTGCAAAAGGGACAAAGGGAATGAATCCGGGCACTCACGTCCCCCGCTCGCCAAAACACGGGCGAGCCCGGCACGTCAGTGCCCGGATACCGGCGAGCCGGCCACGTCAGTGCCTGGATGGTGCTTGCCTGCGGTGCTCCGGAAACTCCCGCCATCGCAGTGACTGTGTCGTAACTGGGGATTTGGCAATTGCCGAGTCGCATCTGCGTGGGAATCCGCCGCTTCGGCGAACGCATTGCTGAAATGCTGAACAATGCGTTGGTCGTACTCGTTCGGGCACTTCGTGCGCGACCTGTTGTGTTTTGCCTTGTTGACAATCCAGACATTGTCTTCCTGTCCGAGCGCGGCGGCAATTGTCCGGGTTACCGCAGGCGTGACATAAGAATCGCGATCTCCGGAAATCAGCAAAACGGGTTGTTGCGTGTGCGTCGCCAATTCCGGCTTAAGAAGGACATATCGACAGGCTCGTGACTTCTCGCTGCGAGCCAGTGAGGTCCGCAGCGTCCTGTTCACGTGCCATGTCGGCAACCGACTGAAGACCCAGTCAGGGATGATCACGCGGGAAAACTTGTCCAGAAAGGAATGGATCATTTCCATTGTGGTGAAGCCGCTGTCGGTGACGACTGCGGCGACCTGCGGATATCGGCAGGCAGCCAGCATCGCCGCACTGCCACCGCGGCTGACGCCCATCATTCCCAACGGAAGCTGACTGAGTTTGGGGTCGTCGTCAATAAAGGCCAGCACCGATCCTATGTCTGTCAGCTCAAACTCCGTGATCCAGTGACTGGGTTCATAACCATTCTGTGAATCGCTGTTTCCCTGTCCACGAAAGTCAAAACTCAGGACGGCAAACCCGGCAGACATCAAAGCCTGGGCGTATGTCACCGCGGTCCAGTGGTCGCTGTTCAGCTCTGGCAGGAACACGACCAGACCGGGAGATTTGGTTGCCGGGTGATACAGACTCCCGGAGAGCTTCAGCCCGTCTGACGTGGGAATCGAAAGCAACGTCGCAGAGTTATCGGGTTGAGACAGCGTTGCCCCGACCGGCATCACGCTTTCTATAATTCCCTGAATTCGTTTTGACGCATATTGGTGATACCAGAAATCGCAGAGCACAATCGTGCAGCCTACGATGGCAATAATCATCCAGAGCGACATCGAGATACAAACTCCGTTAAACAAGACGCTCTAGTCGGCAACCTTGTCCAGACCGTGAGTATGAGCCAGTGACAATTCGGTCACGCTGCGTACTCGGTGATGATCAGTGACACGTTTTGACCACCGAACCCGAAACTATTGGAAAGGCAGGCTGTCGCGTTTGTCTCCCGGGCGGCGTTGGGAATGTAGTCGAGGTCGCACTCGGGGTCAGGCGTCGAATAGTTAATTGTTGGTGGCAGAACTCCGTCTCTCATGGCCAGAAGACACGTAATCGCTTCGACACTGCCAGCGGCGGCGATCAGGTGTCCCAGCATGCTCTTGATACTGGAGATCGGCGTGTTGAACGCATGCTCTCCCAGTCCGCCTTTGATCGCCATCGTTTCAACGCGATCGTTTACCTTGGTGCTTGTTCCGTGAGCATTCACGTATCCGATGTCTTCCGGATTCACTTCCGCATCGGCCAGGGCCATTTTGATACACGCGATGGCTCCGCGACCTTCCGGGTGAATGTCAGTAATTCGGTATGCATCGGCGGTTGAACCGTAGCCTTTGATTTCGCCGTAGATCTGAGCGCCGCGAGCCCTGGCATGTTCCAGTTCTTCAAGAATCACCATGCCCGCTCCTTCGCCCAGCACAAACCCGTCGCGATTAAGGTCAAACGGACGTGACGCTTCCGCAGGACTGTCGTTGCGCTCGGATAACGCCGTCAGCAGATTGAACCCTGTGACACCAAACGGATGGATCATGCTGTGGGCACCGCCGGACAGCATGGCGTCTGCGTCACCGCGGCGAATGATTTCAGTCGCTTCGCCAATCGCCTGGCTGGATGCGGCACATGCCGTCAGGCAGTTCAGGTTGGGCCCCTGAGCATTAAACAGGCTGGCAAGATGTGCGGCCGGCATGTTTGGCTCCAGTTCCAGTTCGAACTGTGGGTTCATCGCGTCCAGAAAGTCTCGCGTGAATCTTTCCAGATCGACTTCGCCGTCATTATTCGAATCGGCCACCAGAGTCATGAACTGTATAAAGTCCTGCTGACCCTCACCCGCCCCCAGATAGACACCCAGCCTCGACGGATCAAAGCTGGAACTATCGGAAATCCCGGAATCCGCCATCGCCTGTGTGGCGGCGCCAATCGCGAATCGAATGTTGCGTCCGGCATCCGCAAATCGATTGGGGTCCGGGACAAGGGAGTCAAAGTCGAATCCGCGAACTTCGGCCGCAAATCGGGTTGGGAAATTTGCCGCCTCAAAATGCGTGATTCCTCCAACACCGCTGCGTCCGTCCTGCAGTGCCTGCCAGAGATCCTGAACGTTGTTGCCCAGAGGTGTGATACACCCGATTCCTGTCACAACCACTCGACGTTTCATAGTTCTTCTCTTTACAAAAATTGCGGTCCTGCCAGCTGCAGACGGAGGTCATGCGGTGGCTGAGGAATCTGCGTCTTTGTCGGTTTTTTCCACGGTCAGTATGTCCAGCAGATTCATACGGAACACAAAGTTCTTTTGATCGATCCGGCTGAGTTGCGGGTCATCGGAGGACAGGTGCACGAAAACGATGTCGGCTTCAGCAACCAGACGGTCCTCGACGGTGGCGGTGACCTTAACCGAGCCACCTTCCACACTGGCGTTTTCCAGAGTTGCGGAATAAATCAGCTGATCACCGGGGCAGGCCATGCTGTGAAACTCAACCTTTGGCACTTTGGCCAGAATGACATTGTATTCAAAGTCGTTCTTTTCGCCGAGAAGGATGCCGCCGGTCTGAGCCATCCCTTCGATCATCAGCGACGCTGGCATAACAGCGAATCCGGGAAAATGATCGTGCAGATGTTCTTCCGACAACGATACATTCTTCACGGCCCGGGCAGATTCGCCGGAATTGAATTCGATGAACTTGTCAATCCAGTACCATCGCATGGCATCATTCCTGTCTGCAAGCGGCGAGGAAGCGATGAACAGCCGCTGAAAAAACGTCCTGGACACGGGTTTGCGCAGCGGCAATCCCGCTGCGATCGGCCGCATAAAACCTACAAAATCTGGTAGATGGCGAGCCGGTGGCGTCAGTCACCGGATTTATCAATGCGTTGACACGCACCGCTCGCCAGGTACACCTGTTTCAGCCAACCAAAGTCAGTGGTTTGCGCCAAACTGCTTTAGCCAAGACGTGACGCTGTAAACTTGCAGATCATGTCAACCGTGAACATGTCTGAAATCTTGCTGACCTGTGGGTCTTCAGCAAATTTGTCAACGTCGGCATGAGGCATTTTTTCCCGCAGCTGGGCGATGCCATCTTCGGTTACCTTGCCGTCAGCCACAAAACCGGAGTCCGAAGTTGCCAGGTTTTCCGGGAACAGTTCACCACGCGGTATTTTGATGTCGAAGTTCTTTTCCAGACGGAACACGATATCCAGAAAGTCGATTGATTCAGCGCCCAGATCTCCGATCAAAGTCGCTTCAGAAATGACTTCGTCGTCATCGACTCCCAGTGCGTCGACTAGTGTTTCCTGGACCTTCTCAAAGATCTCTTCAGAGGATGCCATTTACAAGTGTCTCCATAGATCGCGCGTTTTGATCAGCGCAATTTGAAACTATCGCCAAACCCAGCAAACCGGTTTCATTCAGGCGACGTTGAATGAATCGGTTATCCCAAAATTTCCCTGACCCCCAAAGCCAGAGAAATCGTCGGCAGAGTGTAGACACGCCACACCCAAAAATCGACTATTAAGCGCCGTGAAGCGACAACAGTCGAAAGTTTTCACCTTTGTCCATGTTTCGGGGACAGTGTTTCTCAAAGACCGCCCAAAGTCAGGCCCCCATCCACTTTCAGGATCTGTCCGGTAACGTAGGATGATGATTCCTGTGCAAAAAACAGGACGGCGTTGGCGATGTCCTCCGGATTGCCAAGTCGGCGGGCCGGAATCTTCTTTTTGATCTCTTTTCCGGCGGCGGCCACAACAGCTTCCGTCATGTCCGTCTGAATAAAGCCGGGGGCCACAGCATTGGCAGTCACCCCACGGCGTGCCAGTTCTGTGGCGATGCAGCGAGTGAATCCTTCCACGCCGCCCTTACTGGCGGCGTAATTGGCCTGACCGGGATTCGACACATCCGCCGCGACGCTGGACATGTTGATGATCCGCCCGTACCGCTGCGACATCATCTGGCGAGTTGCGGCCTGGCAGAAATTGAACACGCTGGTCAGGTTGGTGTCGATGACGTCCTGCCACTGCTGGGCGTCCATCATGGCCAGCAGTCCGTCCTTGATGATGCCCGCGTTGTTGACCAGGATGTCCACGGATCCCCACGCTTCGATAACGTCGGCAATCACCTTGTCAGCGGCATCCTTGGACCGAACATCTGCCTGAAACGCGATGGCTTCCTGGCCTTTTTCTTTAAGGCTCGCGACGACTTCGTCGGCAGCAGTAACATTCGAATTGTAAACGAAGGCGACTTTCGCGCCGGCCGCGGCCAACGCTTCGACAATAGCGCGACCGATGCCGCGGCTGCCGCCGGTAACAATTGCAACACGTCCGTCGAGACTCATCTATCTGGTTCTTTCAGTGAAGAGGGGAGATCTGGTTCTTGAATTGATAGGGACTGAGTGACTTCAACTCCCTTTGCTGTAGGCTCAGCAGGCTTTCGCCTCAAACGTCGGCTGGAGTATGGTCCGGTCGAATCTGCTCAAACAATTCCTTCATCGCTGCCTGAATGCGATCATCGATCGCTCCCATGTCCTGACGCTGACTCTTCAGGTTTTGCTTTGAAAGAACGATTTTTGCGCTCACTGCCGAGATACCCTCAACAGTTCCTGCGGCCACAAAACTGGCCGTATTGTCCTCGTTTTTCTTGAGCGTCACCGTCACGTTCAGCGTCTGACCGGGCTTCAGGAAGCTGTTGAATTTTACCGCCCGAGCCTGCTTCAACAACAGCGTGCTGAAGCCAAAATCATCGGTCACGCGAGACAGCCAAGCGCAACTTTGCACCATTGCTTCGACCATCATCACGCCCGGTAGGACAGAAAATCCAGGGAAATGGTCCTGGAGATACTCTTCAGCAAGTGACACGTTCTTAATCGTAGAAATCGATTCGCCCGGTGTGATTTCGGTGATGCGATCGACAAGGCAAAACTTCATGGGTGGGGATGAGAGTAAGGGGTGTCATGTGAGTGGCCATTTGCGCGGAATTTCCGGTCGCTGAGGCAGTTTACGCAACTATAGCCGCGACACGCTGTGCCCACAACGAAGCGCTGCGAAACACCTTGTTGAATTCCAACTGACATCCCTGGACGGTCTCATAGATTCACCAATCGTTCAGGTTTGTTGGCACGCTAAATGCTGGTGTGCTGCAAAAAAACTGGTCTTTTGTCAGCTTTGAGCAGAACAAATTGCAACCATGCAGCCGGAACGCAAAGATTGCCGCTGAGCGGACTAACCGGCAAATCTTGCCGGTTCGGTAACCTGGGTGTCAGTTATTTTAATTTGCCTATTTTGTGTGTTTAGTCGACATTGCCTATGTTATATTCTCGATGAGTGTAACTAACTGGATCGGCTTCTCGCGGGTGGGTAGTTTTTTTGCTGCCAATTCGCCCTTCCGGCAGCTGAATTTTCCAACATCTGAATTGTCGTTTTGTGCACGAGGGGCGTTCCTCGTGACGTTTCAAATTACTGAATCATTACGATTCAAGGGAGGAGTCGAACGAACATGCGGTATGTTCTGTCACTCGCAGCTGTAGCACTTATGTCTGCATCTGCACAAGCTGGTGGCTGCTTCGGCGGCAAAGTCAGCTCTTGTTGCTCCGCACCTTGTGCCTCAAGCTGCAGCCCATGTGGTGCCAGTGCCTGTGGTTCAAGTTGCGGAAATGCCTGCGGCCAGAGCTGTGGAACGTGGGAGACTGTTGAGCGAACAGTCATGTGCCCACAGATGGTCACCGAGACGCGAACCATTACGGTCAATGTTCCTCATCGGGAGCAGCGTCAGGGGACTCGCACTGTTTGCAAAACCGTCAATGATCAGGTTGAGCAGACGTACACAGTCTGTGTTCCTTACCAGGAGCAGATGACTGGCACTCGAACAGTCTGCAAAACTGTCAATGATCAGGTCGAGCAGACGTACACGGTTTGTGTTCCTTATCAGGAGCAGATGACCGGGACTCGAACTGTCTGCAAGACCGTTGTGGATCAGGTTGAGCAGACGTACACGGTATGTGTTCCTTACCAGGAGCAAATGACCGGTACTCGAACAGTCTGCAAAACCGTTCTGGATCAGGTTGAGCAGACGTACACTGTCTGCGTTCCTTATCAGGAGCAAATGACGGGGACTCGAACTGTCTGCAAGACAGTGATGGATCAGTCTGAGCAGACTTACACTGTCTGTGTTCCTTATCAGGAACAGGTGACTGGTACTCGCACTGTCTGCAAGATGGTTCCTGTTCAGAAAACTCGTACCGTTTGCAAGGATCAGGGTCATTGGGAAGAAACCTGCGACCCCAAAACCGGCTGCAAGAAGCGATGCTGGGTTTCAAACCCGGTACAGGTTGAAGTTCCTTACACATGCTGCGAGCGTGTTTCAGAAGAGGTGCCTTACACCTACTGTGTGACAAAGACTCGCCAGGAACAGCGAACTCGAACAGTTTGCTGCCCACGAGTCGTGAAGGAAGAGGTTCCTTACACCTATTGCGTCACGAAAACTCGTCAGGAACAGCGCACTCGAACGGTCTGCTGCCCGCGAATTGTGAAGGAAGAAGTTCCTTACACTTACTGCGTCTGCAAGACTCGTCAGGAACAGCGCACTCGAACCGTCTGCTGTCCTCGTATTGTGAGGGAACAGGTTCCTTACACTTACACGGTCTGCAAGGTTCGTCAGGAACAGCGAACTCGGACAGTATGTTGCCCTCGAATTGTTAAGGAAGAAGTTCCTTACACATACACGGTCTGCAAGACACGTCAGGAACAGCGAACTCGGACCGTCTGCGTTCCGCGAGTTGTTTCGGAAGAAGTGCCTTACACATACTGTGTCTGTGTAAATCGTCCGGAACAGCGTGAAGTTCAGGTTCAGGTCTGCCAGATGGTTGAGAAAACTGTTTCCTGCAAGGTTTTCAAGCCAGCCTGTAACAGCTGCAAGTAGTTACTGCCTCGACTGCGATTGTGAGTCCTGCGGGACGGCAACCAGTCAGCAGAATAAACAGAGAACGCTCCGGAAAATATTTTCCGGAGCGTTTTTCGTTTGCCCAGCGAAGCTGGCAAACCCTGTCGCTGCTTGTCGGATGGCGAACTGCAAAGGGATGTATGGTGAGCTGGCAGGCTGGATTCGTCGTCGTCTGCGAG
>JAPYTO010000251.1 GCA_029941865.1 Fuerstiella sp.
GTGTTTTCGGATTCGCTTGATACGGCCGCCGTCATGATCGTGGAAGGTGGGCGTGTCGTTGATCAATGGGGATCCGTTGCGCTACCGTTGAAATGTCATTCCGTCAGAAAAAGCCTGCTGAGCGCACTGTATGGGCCACACGTCCAGAGTGGTCGTATTGACCTGGACCTGACGCTGCAGGAACTAGGTGTCGACGACAACGAACCATCACTCTCAGACGCCGAACGCCAAGCGCGAATCCGCGACCTGCTGTCAGCCCGCTCCGGTATCTACCACCCGGCGTTGTACGAAACGAAGGCCATGGCGGCCGCTCGACCGCCGCGAGGCTCCCACGATCCAGACTCGTTTTGGTACTACAACAACTGGGACTTCAATGCGTCGTGCTCCATCTTCGAAAAGCTGACGGGGCGCAGCATCTTTGAGGAATTTGAAGATCGAATTGCCCAGCCGATTGGTCTGGAAGACTTTCATCGCGACCGACACACGCAGTATGTCACGGGCGACGATTCCGTGCATGCCGCCTATCCCTTCGAACTCAGTACGCGTGACCTTGCCCGTATCGGTCTGCTGTTTCTGCGTGGTGGTCAGTGGGCAGATCGACAGCTTATTCCTGAGAAGTGGGTTCGCGAAAGCACGACTTCGTATTCAGACGTCGGGGCGTCCGGCGGTTACGGCTTTATGTGGTGGGTTGCTGTCGATGGCAGGCACTATCCGGGCGTTTCGTTGCCGGGCGGTGCATATTCGGCACGTGGTTACCGCGGGCAGTATTTGCTGGTGATTCCGGAGTGGGATCTGCTGATCTGTCATCGAGTGAATTCGTTCCAGCAGGGCATGGCGGTATCGAAAACCGACTTCGGGCAGCTGCTGTCACGGATCATCGCCGCTCGGCCAACGACATCGGTAGACAACGCGACCTTGAATTCGACAGCTGTTGAGAAGCGGCCAGCTGACAGGGCGGACGTCACGTTCGATCTGATTATCAGAAATGCTGAAGTGATCGACGGCACCGGTCAGCCGCGATACAAGGCTGACGTTGCCGTGCTGGACGGTGTCATCGCGGAGGTTGGCACTCTGGCGAATGCGTCCTCCAGGGACGTAATTGATGCCAGGGGTCGGCTGCTTGCACCTGGCTTTATCGATCTGCACAGCCACGCCGAAAAAGGTCTCGTCGCCGACGATCCCGCCAGACGCAGCGCGCCCAATCTGATCACTCAGGGCATCACCACTGTCGTGGTGAATCAGGACGGAGGCGGCCCGCTGGACCTCGCTGTTCAACGGCAGACGATGCAGCGACTCGGTATCGGCATGAACGTTGTACCGGTCATTGGTCATGGAACTATCCGCCGGGAAGTCATGGGGCAGGACCACCAACGTCCGGCCAGTGCGGACGAATTGGAACAAATGCAGGGGCATCTGCAAACGGCCCTGCGACAGGGTGCGTTTGGGATGTCGGCCGGTCTGGAATACGTCCCCGGGCGATGGAGCACACCACGCGAAATGGAGGCTCTGGCACAGACAATCGCTGCCGTCGAGGGCGTGTATATCGTTCACGAGCGTAGTTCCGGCAGCCGCCCGATGTGGTTTCTGCCGAGTCGCGATTCGGAGGATCAGCCATCGATGCTGGACAATCTTCGGGAACTGATTCAGATTGCCGCCGCTACGAATGTGACGACAGTTGCCACTCACATCAAGGCTCGGGGCACGGACTTCTGGGGCTCAAGTCGAAAGATGAACGATCTGATTCGCCACGCGCGGAACGAAGGGCTGCCGTTCTACGCCGATCAGTATCCGTACAACACCAGCGGTTCTGATGGACGTATCGTTCTGATTCCGTCCTGGGCCACGTCGCAGCTGGTCGTTGAGAATTCGAGCGCGGATGACACGCCGGATCCTGCGAAAGTGCTTGAGAAGGTTCTCACCGACGAATCGCTGGCGGCAGATTTGCGGCGCGACATTGAATACGAGATTACTCGCCGCGGCGGCGGTGAGAAGATTCTGATTGTGGACCACCCGGACACGCAACTGGTCGGCAAATCGTTGACTGAATTCGCCGCAGCAGCGAAATCGACCGTCGTCGAGGCCGCAATTTCGCTGCAATTGCACGGCGATCGTGACCGGCGGGGCGGAGCTCGCCTGCGCGCTTTTTCGATGTCAGAGGACGATGTGGAATCGTTCGCACGCACACCATGGACAGCGACGTCCAGCGATGCCGGTATTGCCTTACCGACCGATGGTCCCGTGCATCCTCGCTTCTACGGAGCCTTTCCTCGTAAGATTCGACACTACGCGATCGACCGTGGTTTGATGAGTATTGAGGAAGCCGTGCGAGTTTCGACATCGTTGCCGGCGAGTATACTGAAACTGCCGAACCGGGGCGTGATTCGAAAAGGCGCTAGTGCGGACATGGTCATCTTTGATCCGGAGCGAATCAGGGACAAGGCCGACGCATTTGAACCACATCAGTATTCGGAGGGGATTGAATACGTCCTTGTCAACGGAGAACTGGCCGTCGATCGTGAGCAATGGATTGGCAATCTGTCCGGTCGCGTGTTATCCAGAACCGGCTCGTCAACACTAGTGGTTCCTTAATTCCGCATGCTGAGCACACACAATGAAATTGGCACGCATCTGCATTCTGATTGCCGCGACAGTGGCATCCGTTCATGTCGTCTGCGCGGACGAGCTAAAGCCAGGAACCGCCGCGGAGGTGGAACAACTGATATCGAAGCTGGTTGCTGATCGCGGCATACCTGGGCTGTCGGTGGCAGTGGCGACGGGCAATCGGCTTACCTACGCCAGAGGCTTTGGCCATGCCGACGTTGAAAACTTGGTCGCTGCCACGGCCGACACTCGCTATCGCACGGCATCCATCGCCAAGTCGATGACGGCTGTTCTGGTACTTTCACTTGCCCAGCAGGGTGTCATCGATCTGGACGCGGAAGTCCAGCAGTACAGGCCGGAATATCCCGCAAAGCGGTGGCCCGTCACCTCACGGCAGTTGCTTGGCCACCTGGGTGGCGTGCGGCATTACAAGAGCCGGGCGGAGGCCCTTTCCACTCGGCATTTTGACAGTCTAAATGCCGCACTGCAGACCTTTCGTGACGACCCACTGCTACACCAACCGGACACAAAGTTTTATTATACGACCTTCGGTTACAATCTGCTTGGCAACGTGGTCGAAGGGGCGACGAACGAAACGTTCGCCGATTTGCTGAATCAGAAAGTTCTGCTGCCAGCAAAAATGTCGCAGACCGTGGTTGATGACCACTACGAAATTATTTCCCACAGAGCACGTGGCTATCTTCGACCAAAAAACGAACAGAGGAACGCGTCGTCAGGTGACGACGCGGTCACTTTGGGCGAGCTCCGCAATGCCTCGCTGCACGACACCAGCATGAAAATCCCGGGCGGTGGTCTGTTGTCAACGGCTTCCGACCTTGTGCGATTTGCGACCGCTGTAAACACGGGGAAGTTGCTGAAGAGTGATATGTTGCAGCAGATGTGGAACAGTCAGAAGACTCAGAGCGGGAAAGAAACAGGCTACGGTCTCGGCTGGAAGGTTCAGTCGCATTTCGGTCAGAAGCTGGTCTCGCACACGGGCGGTCAGTCGGGCACGTCGACCGTGCTGGTACTGCTTCCGGAGAAGGGCACGTCCGTCGCCATTATGTGTAATCTGCAGCATGTGAGCCTGTACAAACTGGCTCTATCCATCGCCGACGTTGTATCGCCGCGTGCGGACGCTGCCGCGGTAACGGATTACACAGCCGTTGTTGCGAAGCTAAAATCGGCCATTCGCCACGAAGTCGAGCAGAAGCAGCTGCCCGCGTTTTCCGTTTCACTGGTCGACAATGACCGCGTCGTCTGGAGCGACGGGTTCGGGTTTCAGGACGCCGATAAAAAGATCCCCGCGACAGCGGACACCGTTTATCGAGTTGGCTCGGTCTCAAAACTGTTCACCGACATCGCCGTGATGCAGCTGGTGGAAAGCGGCCAGCTGGACCTGGACGTGCCCGTTGAGAAATACCTGCCGGAGTTTCGACCGAACAATTCGTACGACGTACCGCTCACGCTGCGTCAAATGATGACTCATCGATCCGGTCTGGTACGGGAATCACCGGTCGGCAACTACTTCGACCCCACTGAACCGGGACTGGCTGCCACTGTCGCCAGTCTGAACGACACAAAACTGGCGTATAGGCCTGAGACCAGGACAAAATATTCCAACGCCGCGGTCGCCGTTGTTGGTGCCGTACTGGAGCAACAACTTGACTCATCGCACGCTGCCCGAGTGCGCACGATGATCCTCGACCCGCTGCACATGAACAGCAGCGGATTTGTCGTCACTCCGACTATCCGACAGAAGCTGGCGACCGGATGGATGCGGACGTATGACGGTCGCCGGTTCGAAGCGCCCACATTTCTGTTGGGGACCGGGCCGGCGGGAAACCTTTATTCAAGTGTCATGGACCTGTCGAAATTTCTCGTCTGCATGTTTAACGAAGGAGGAACGGCCGATGGGCAGATTCTACAGCCGGAAACATACCGTTCTATGACGTCGCCGCTGAAGGATTCCGATGGCCAGCCGCTGGGGTTCGGGCTGGGCTTTCAAGTTCAGCAGCTGGACGGCCTCAGGAAGATCGGCCACGGCGGTGCTGTGTACGGATTCTCCACACAGCTGGAAGCCCTTCCCGAACGAAACATTGGTGTGGCCGCCGTATCGTCGCTGGACGGTAGTAATGGTCTGGTGCGTCGACTGACGGACTACGCATTAAGACTGATGATGGCCGCCCAGGACAGGAAACCGCTTCCGTCGTATCGAACAACGAGCCCCGTCCCGTCGGGAAGAATCCAGGACTTGATTGGCACTTATCGCGAGGCCGACGGCACACGTCTGACACGCATCAGTGAACTGAACGGACGCGTCACCATGCACCGCGGAACGTTCCGGTACGATCTTCGCGCAGCTGCCGACGATGGGACGCTGCTGACCGACGACGCTGCCGGCGTCGTGACTGAGGTACGGCTACGGGATGCCGGGACCTTGCTGGTCGGCGATACGACGTTCGAGCGATTGCCGGAGTCACCGCCGGCGGAAATCCCGAAGCGATGGAAAGGTCTTATCGGGGAATACGGCTGGGACCACAACACGTTGTACATTCTGGAAGACGCTGGCCAGCTGTATGCGTTGATTGAGTGGTTCTATTACTATCCTCTGACGGAAGTCAGCGATGACGTGTTCGCCTTCCCGGATTATGGTCTGTACCACGGCGAAGGGCTGAAGTTCACTCGAAATGCGGAAGGCAAGGCAACTAAAGTTGTTGCTGCGGAAGTCGAATTTCTCCGTCGTGAAGTCGGCACGAAGGATGGTGAAACATTTCGGATCGTTCCCGTAAAGCCAATCGACGATCTTCGCGAGGCGGCGTTGGCGGCAAGTCCTCCTCCGGAACCTGGCGACTATCGTGACCCCGACCTGGTGGATCTGCCATCTCTGGATCCGACGATCAAGCTGGATATCCGCTACGCCTCGACGAATAACTTCACTGGTGCCGTATTCTACAAGCAGCCACGAGCATTTATGCAGCGGCCTGCTGCGGAAGCAGTCGTGCGAGCACATCGACGGCTGAAGGAACAGGGCCTCGGTTTACTGATTCACGATGCCTATCGGCCGTGGCACGTCACAAAAATGTTCTGGGACGCGACACCGGACGCATTAAAGGATTTCGTCGCGAACCCGGCCCGCGGGTCTCGCCACAATCGAGGCTGTGCCGTGGACCTGACGCTGTACGATCTCAGTACAGGCGAACCGATTCAAATGGTCGCCGGCTACGACGAGTTTTCACCGAGATCCTTTCCTCTATATCCCGGCGGCACGTCCCGACAGCATTGGTATCGCGAATTGTTGCGGCGCACCATGGAAGCGGAAGATTTTACGATCTACGAATTCGAATGGTGGCACTTCGATTACAAAGACTGGAAGAAGTACCGCATTGGTAACCTCACGTTCGAACAGATCCACGAATGACAAACGCAGGCGTTGAGCGATAAGGCGTCTGAACGACGACAGGAACTATCGACTCAGTCTGTCGATTGCTTCAGCGGATCCTCTCCGTGCCACGCGGCTGACTGTGGTAAATGAAACATCGCAAAGGATGTCTGGAGCGGGTAGTTGCAGACGCAACCGACTGAAAAACACGGCGCGTTGAGTAATCCGTCGGCCGCGACAAGGCTGTTGCTGCATCCCGATCGTAGATTACGAATGGCGTACTCCTGTCGTGTTTCCACGTCCACGTACGTCGCGCAGTTCGAACGCAGGAACAGCAGGTTTTTTCCGCCGACGGCGTAATTGCAGCCGCCGCGACGAAACAAGGCATCTCCACTGACCAGATCCCCCGAAGCGACGCCATAGGTATGCCCCGTCTGATTAATAAATGTTTCGGGCCCGAGGATCAATGGCTGCTGGCCCCGCACGGGCATTTGCCAGACTTCCTGCCCCGTCGTTCCGTTCAGAGCAAACGTACGGCTGGCTTTACCGGCCAGCAGCAGGTCGTGTTCGGTCGAATACGTCAGCCAGTCGTCCTGTGTTCGCAGACTCATGAAGTGCAGCGTCGTCAGCGTGGCCGGCGGATCGTGGCGGACAATCTTCCACAATTCCTTGCCGGTTCGTACGTCCAGGGCCAGCAGCGTTGACGGAAGCATTTCCACGTTTTCTCCGCGGCGACGCCTCAACCCGATCTCTTCCGGTGCATGCGAATCGATGCAGAACACACGTCCTCGGGCCACGGCGATGGCCGCCGTGTTGTACCGTTGCTCGGCCTTGCGACTCCACAGTTGCTTACCCGACGCACGATCCAGTGCGATCAGCAATTCGCTGTTCCAACGTCCTTTTTCGATGGCATTCTGCTTGTTGAACCGCACGGCGACAAGAACGATATCGTCCCCCACACGAATGTCCGACGCACTGACGGGAATGTCGGCCGGTCGGTTCACGTCGATGTCAAAAGTGTGCTTCGGCTCGCCCGTGGCGGGATCCAGAACCAGGCACGTTCGCTCGTCAGCCACGTAGACCGCATCGGGCATAGACGCGTACCGGGCCGAACCACCCAGCTTGCGAGACCACAGCAGACGCCCCGTGTAGGCGTCGATCGCCTTGAGCATGTTCGTGGCGACCTGCAGAGCGAACATTCGTCCGCCCACAACCTGCGGTTTGAGACCATGGCCATAATCCTTTCGCTTATAAAAACCATGGTCGCGACCATCGCCATACCACAGAACGGCAAGAGGCGCCTGGACCAGTTCGTCGCGGGAATAAAACGTCCGCGCTGCGTCGCCTGATTCGTGAGACCACACGGCACTGCCTGGCAACGGCCCGGCCCGGCGGATAACCAGCAACTCAGTGGTTGTCTCCGTCTTCACGCCGGGAAATTCATCTTGTGAGACGATATTTAAAATGGCACCGCGGCCTGGGTCGGCAACTGGCAGACACATTGTCCCGCCATAGGGCCGCAGGCTGTCATACAGACTGCGCAGCCGCGATTCGGAAGCGAGCTGCAGTTTTTCTGCGTCTTCCGTCACGATCAGATTCGCAATGTACGGAGGCAGTCGGACATGATCCAGCGGAGCAACGATCGCCTGGAATCGAGACAGAAATCGTTCGTCAGCCCCGAACCTGCGGCGCAGACGGTTGATGGTTTTGACATCAGCATCGATCGCGATGACGTTGAACTGACTTTGAGTCAGCAATTCCTCAACCAGTCGTCCCGTTCTCAACCCTGCCACAATCGCATAGCCACTGCTGCTGCCCGCTGCCTCAAGAATCGAATCTGCCACTTCGGTCCAGTCATCTCGGGGAGTGTTCTCCGGGGCGGCCGCGACAGCATGCTCGTGCACTGCCACAGTCTCAGCACCGAAGCAGTGAATCAAACCGTCCACGGTGACAACAATCAGACGATCATTCGCCGCCAGCATGCTGGCCGGTTCCGCTGGCAGTTCCTTCGTCCAGACAACTGCACCGGGCTTTGTGGGGTCAGCGTCCAGTGCCACGCAGAACAGACTGCGGCCGCTATGGGCGAACAGTCGCTGCCCCGCCTTCAGCAGCGTCATGGTTTGCTGTTTCTTTCCGGTGAACGGCGTCTTTAGGTTCCACAGTTCGGGCACATCCCAGCGTGCCGGCTTAATGTCCTGGCCGTTGAATTGCTTTTCCTGAAGTGATGTCGTCGCGTTTTTTATGTCGTAGGCGTAGACGGTGCCGTCGTCGATTCCGTAGGCAATTCCGTCATGGACGACGGATCGATAATCACAGCCGGGCACGAACTTGTACGGGAACAAGGGGCCTTCAAACAGATCCGCTTTCGGACCACTCCAGCCTGCGGGCGCATCTTTACCGGCGGCCGCCCAGCGACTGGCGATTTCACGCCCATCCTGCAGCCTGATGACACCTGTCCGGCCAACCAACGCGGTATCGCCGCTGACCACAACGCGACTGTCACCGTTTCGATAACCCTGGACAAAATAGTGCAGCTTTCCGGTTTTGCGATCCAGCCGGGCAGGCATGGAGCGACCGTTGGGCACGATCAGCATGTCACCGCTGACCAGCATATACCCTTGCGGAGAAATCCCTGATTCCTGCAGGTAATTGTGATCGACGCGGACGTTTTCGATGGCATGACTGTTGTCGTTCGTCCAGATCAGACGCCCGGACCGGGCATCCACGGCGTGCACGAATACGCCCAGTGTCGGCCAGATCCCGGCGCCAAAGTACACGACATTGTCGGCGATGACGGGGCCGCCTCGCACTGGCCAGAACGACACGAGGTGGGCGTTTCCCAGATGACGATAGGGCTCACGATCCTCGGGCGCACCGACAACCTTCCACGACAGTTCTCCGGTGGCGGCATCAAGGCAATACAGCCAGCCGTCGTCTGAACCGAAGCAGACGCTGTCCTCAAACGCAACGGGGGCCAGCCTGACCGGGGCGTTTGTGTAGAAACGCCAGAGCTCGTCGCCCGACGCACAGTCGTAAGCAGTCAGGCTGCCATCAACCATCGAGCCGACAAACAGTCTTGAGCCGAGGACAATTGGTTCGTACGACGCGTCGAAGTGCAATCGCGTTTCGTTTGGCCACGCGGGGCTCGGAGCGGGAAGCTGGCGTGTCCACTGCAAGTGCAGCTCATCGGGCAGTTCTGCAGCCGAGGCACCACTGCGCTGTGCATCGTTCCGCCACATTGGCCAGTCCGCGGAATGTGCTGTTCCGGAGAGCAAACAGAATGCGACAACTCCGCACGTGAGAAAAATCGGTGATCGAAATAACATACGGTGAATCTCCGTCCTCATTGTATTGCGTGTTGCGACTTCATTGCTTCAATCGGGCACTATGCCGTCGTACCAATTTTGTTTGCATCGGCAGAGAGCAAGTTGCGTTTGTGTCACGGTTGATTAAGAGAACGTCTCTTTCCGGATCAGTATATTGAGCTGCTGAATAATTCCCGACCGCAATACACCAGCTCGGCTGGTGAGCATTCATGAGGTTTTGGTACAAGCTCGCAGCGCAAGCAAGTGTGTTTCTCAATCGCACGAGACACACTTGCTTGCGCTGCGAGCCTGGTGTGAATCGCAGGTGT
>JAPYTO010000252.1 GCA_029941865.1 Fuerstiella sp.
ATGGGTGATTGGCGCGATGCAAAAAATATCCAGCAAGGCGATGCGGCCTATGCGGTTACCAAAGTGGTGGATGACGATACTCTCAAACCGGTTGTCTGGGATGTTACCACTTTGGTGAAGGAGTGGGTCGCTGGAAAGCACCCGAATCAGGGCATGTTTCTGCGGATCAGCGATGGCCGTGGCCCGATCATGTTTGGCAGTCGCGAAAGTCCGGACGTCACACTTCATCCCCAACTGCAGCTGACTGGCAAGGCAGGGACCGTTAGTCTTGATTTGGTTGCAGATACTTATCTCACCAAATCGACTTACCGCAGTCAGGGCCAGGCTGTTCAGCTACGCGTCTCGGCCGCGCCGGATCATCTTCTGATTCGATTCGATCTGAAACAAGCGGCGAAACTGGGGGAAATATCGAAAGCCACTTTGGTTCTTCAAACAACGAAGCAATTCGGTTCGGCTGGTATTGGTGTTTTTCGTTGCCGACAGGGGCATGACGAACTGCCGTCGTTGCCCGCCATGGGTATTGCAGCTCGGTACGAGAACGATCGCGGAATCGCCGAAGATCCCGATGTGATTTTTGCCACTGGTTTTGAGCATTCCAGTTGGCAGAGCGAATGGACACAGGCCGAGCCCAAAGACAGAATCGACATAATTGATGTCGACGGGCAATTCCAGAAGTTTCAGCCACTGCAAGGCAGCGCATTGCGTTCTCGAATCGCCAAAGGCACGACGACAGCCCTGAATACGATTTACAAATTCGATGATCAACTCGGACATGAGCCCGAAGAAATTTACTTTCGGTACTATTTGCGTTTGGCGGATGACTGGAATCAAACCGTCCAGGGCGGAAAGCTACCTGGGATCAGTGGAACATATGGCCGAGCAGGATGGGGTGGACGCATGAGCAACGGCACGAATGGCTGGTCGGCACGCGGACTATTCAGGATGACCGTTCCGGCGGGAAACCCATTGGCGGGCAGAACGCCTATCGGGTTTTACTGCTATCACGCTGACATGGAAGGTGCGTACGGAACGAATTGGGTCTGGAGCAAAGACTATCGCGGGTACCTGGAAACGAATCGGTGGTACGCGATCGAGCAATACTGTCGGTTAAACACGCCTCGTAAAAAGAACGGAGTCTTGCGTGCCTGGGTCGATGGTCACCTGGCATTCGAGAAAACTGATGTCCGTTTTCGCCTTACCGATGAGCTCAGAATCGAGCAGGTTTGGATGAATCTCTACCACGGTGGGACAATCCCATCGCCCCATGACCAACACGTGTTCATTGACAACGGGGTGATCGCGAACAATTATATCGGTCCGATGCAGGCCCCGGACACTGCATCAACGGCGAAATGAATTTGTCAATAACGAATCAAACTCCGAGCAACCTTATACGTCTGTCCCCGATTGTTTTGACGTTGTCGATGGGCTTGCCCTTCAGCAGAGGGCAGCAACGGCACCTGACCACAGATCGCATTGCCACTTAGGAAAGTAAGGTTGACGCCGGCGTCCCGCGCCGCACTGACGTTATCGTACATCTCCCTGGTCCAATACTCGTCGTGAGCCACGGAGATAAAACCTTTCGTGCGTTGCAGTCCCGGTCCGTCCGTGTGGGTATCCACGTTCGAAATGTAGGACACATCGTAGCCCTGCTGCTCCATCCAATAGGAGAGCGGGAATTCCCAAAGTAGAAACTCGCCCGAACCCACGGAGTTAGGTCTATCGACCAGATGATCCTGACAGAACTGTCCGTAGGGACGGTCGAAACTCACCCACCCCGTCGGTCCGCCCACGAGCCACTTTTTTCTTTTCTTATGTCCCGTGTAGTCATCCGCGTCGGTGTGGTAAAGCGACCACTCGTTAGTAGGCCAGTTGTTGTAGGCTTGCCAGGTCGTGTCGCTGCACTGGAAAAGCAGGTCGCAAGGCCGGTCATCGCGCACGATAAAAATGACGTAGCTCTGCACGCCCCCCTTCTTGGCCGTGAGTTTGCCCAGATAGACGCCGCTCAGCCAATCGTCGGGGATCTCCAGTTCCACGGAGGGCTGCCACTGGCATTCGCGCAGGCGGTTTTCACCTATCTCCGGATCGGGCTGAGTCTTGCCCTGTATGGACGTGAACTTCTTCATAGAACGCCCGCCGTCGCCGCCGTAGTACCGGTGCGGAAGATTTCCAAATCGAACTCCGACACCGGATTCGTGCTCACCATGACCTTGAGTGTGTTGCCAGCGTTCACACTCGTCTCGGAGCAGTAGCCCTCGATCCGCGGGGAACGCCACAACTCCACTGGCTCGTCGTCTGTGATGTCGGTCTTCGTGAGCATCCAATCGCGCGTGCCGGGCCTGGCATTCTCTTTGGTAATCCGATTGTCGGCAGCCGGCGCCGCAGCGGCCGTCCGGGGTATGCCGTCGATACCGACTGTAAGAGCCACGCCAGCAGCGGCAACGCCCTTAACGAGGTCACGACGATTAAGGCGAGAGTTTGGGTTCTCAGATTCGTTCATCGCGTGATTTCCTTTTCCATTTGCAGGGCTTTACTTGATAAACCGATCAAACACATTTTCCATCATCCGCTGAACACACGGATTCGGGCCCTGCGGCTGGGCCTGTGTTCTATGTGCGGGCCAGATCTCCTGCTTCCAAGTACGCCCGTGACCAATTCCAGACTGGCTTTCTGGAAAACTTCCACCGAAAAAACGGATTGCACATCATTTGCCCGATCATCTGAGAAAGCGACCACCCTAACGTCAAGCGGGAGGAGAAATTGGGATATCGCAGCCTATGATGGGCGTCAGCCGAAGGATTCACACAAAGGCACAAAGTGATTCTCTTCAATCTTTGTGCTTCGTGTCTTCGTGCCTTAGTGAGAGATCCAGGAATCCAAATCATGAAGACAATAGTCTGTGTTTCCATTGCACTGTTTATCCCCGCATCTCGGGCGGCTGGCGAAGAATTTGTCGACGAGTTCGGCGGCCCGACGGTTGAAGGCCGGCTGGCAGAACGTGGCGAATGGAAATTTAAAAACGGGATCGCCAGCTGCGTCGCCGACCCTGATCTCTACAAGCAGTTTAAGAACCACGGCCCGATCCTAAAGTGGCCTCGCGAGTTCAGCGACGCCAGGATTCAGTTCGAGATGAAAGCGACGGACTGTCAGCGTGTTGTCTTTACGCTGAATGGCGATGGTCACATTTTCCGAGTCACGCTCGCCGACGAACGACCAGACGCACCTGCCGGCACGTCAAACGTTCCCACGCGCATTATTGCCTGGGCGAATAAGTCATCCAAGCAGAACAAAGGGGATACGATCAAGCCGAAGAGCATGCCTGATCTTCCCGCCGTCAACGAAAAGTGGGCGCCAGTGAAACTCGACGTGAAGGGGAAACGGGCGATACTGACCGTCGGCGACTATCAAACCGAAATCAATCATGCCGCTTTGGCCCGCGACAAGAACATGGTCATGCTCACCTTCGCTCACGGGGAACTCTCGGTGCGTAACTTCCGTATGTCATCGTCCGTCACGAAGGAAAAATAACGATGTAGGCCGAAAGTATGGGCCTACCGGGCCTTATGTTTGCGTTCAAACGCTCCTTGTAAAGCGCCCATTGGCTCATGATGAGCCGGAATTCCTTTACGCATCTCTGCCTTTATTTCCGCATATTCAGGATCAGCCGCGAGGTTGCGCCATTCCCACTTGTCTTTCTCGTGGTCATACAACTCCTCCGACCCGTCAGCGTAAACGATATACCGATATTGCCCGGAACGAACGCCGTAGTTCTTGTAGCCAAAGGTAGTCAGGGAGGATTTGTCCCATGAGGCCTCGGGATTCTTCATCAATACGGTGAGGTCGTTCCCGTCCAGTTGATTTTCCGGGGGCTTGCACCCGGTCAGGGAGGCGAGGGTCGGATAGATATCGAGCAGGTTCACCGGCTTGGCGCAGGTCGATCCCGGCTTGGTCACACCAGTCGCCATCCATACCATGTTGACCCGTGTGGCCCTTTCCCAGAGGGAGTACTTTGCCCATCGCTCTTTTTCACCAAGCTGAAACCCATGGTCGCTCCACAACACGATAATGGTGTTGTCGGCATACTTCGATTTCTCCAGCGACCCGACAATCTGGCCAACCAGGTCATCCGTCATGGCAGTGGATGCCAGGTAAGCCTGAATCGCAGGCTTCCACTGACCGGCCGCCCTGATCGTCCTGGCCCACGCAATATGCCGCTGCTTTCCACTCGCCTTGGGGACGTCCTTCATATCCCCTTCCAGGTAGCCTTCCGGAATCTCGATTTCATCCAGCGGGAACCGATCGAAATACTCCTGGAGCGCGTAATTGGGCAGGTGCGGTTGGAAGATGCCGGCGCCCATAAAGAAGGGTTCCTTCAGCTCGCCCCCTCGCAGTGTCTCTGCCGCCCATTTCGCGGTTTTCCCATCGTTGATATCTTCCAGGGCAACATCGGGGGCGTAAGGACCCCAGTCGGCGTATCGTGCTACACCTTTCTTGATTCCGTTCATGGGTCTCGGGGAGGAGAATCTGTCTATCCAGGGAAATTGGTCCTTCGTCTTGCTCGGGTAATAGGCATCAAAGCCCCGCCCATGCACCTCATCGTTGAAATGAGCGCCGTGAAACAACTTTCCGGAGCCGCAAACATAGTATCCGTTCTGCCCGAAAAACTCGGGCAAGAGAACCGAGTTGTTCAGGATCGGATTTTTTGTCAGCGAATTTCGATTTTCATAATTGCCCGATGTCGAAGGACGGATCCCGCTCATCAGGGCAGACCTTGAAGGACCGCAAGCCGGAGCCGCGCAATGCGCATTCGTAAAAACCATTCCCTTAGAAGCCAACTTATTCATGTGAGGCGTCCGGGCCTGCGGGTTGCCCTTCAGCATGCCCGTCCAGTCATTTAAATCATCAATGGCGATGAACAAGACATTGGGCTTCCCGTCCTGACGGCCGGTGTCTTTGCCTTCACTGCAACTGCCCATTACGCAAAACAGGAAAACGGACAGGAATAGTGTTGTTGTTTGTTTCATTGGTTTCATTTTCAGATTTTTCATTTCGCTTCTATGACCACAACCGAACTGACATGCTGGTCAGCATCCAGAGGCCGTCTGATTCGTTCATGTTTTCGTAGCCGCCTGTTGAAAAAGTGTGCCACTGGCTCCGCCAGTGATTTTCGGAATCATGAGGTCGCGTGAAACACAACACTGGCAGAGCCAGTGGCACACATAAGACTCAGATTCATTCGTTTTTCAACAGGCTGTCAGTGGCTAAGAAGCGGGCCAAATACTTCAGGAAATTATGCGTTGAAACAGGTTGTGGGTAATCTGCTCCACGCGCTCGTCCGGGCCTTGTTGAGTGACCCCGTGCCTTGATGGATTGACGTGACCCGGAGGGCTGGACAAGCCGTTGGCCCACCAGATGGTGGCGGCGTTGAAGACGATGTTGCCTTTGGGACCGTCGTAGACCGTGGCGGTGTAGTGGCCGGGGTTTTTGCCGTTGATGAGCGTCTCGCCTTCAGCGACGACCGTCATGCCGGGCAGGTCCATCATCGGGGCGCCGTGCCACTCCCAGCCGACGAGGCCCTCGACCGAATCCCCCTTCTTCATGCCGGTCCCCTCAAAGAGCCAGTGCTCGGCCATGGCGCACGTCCAATCGCCGGCCCCTCGGACCGGGGCCGTTACTCGCGCTCCCATCAGCCTGGCGGCGTCCGGCCCCATGGTGGGTTTGAAACCTTTCTCATAAGGCGACGTCCTACCGGCTCGGCGCCGGGTTTCGGGTGACTCCGGGAAAAACCAGCCTTCGCGTCGGGAGGTGCGGTAGGGCTTGCCGCTGCTGGAGGGATGCAGTGGCACGACACAGAGGACCGAATTGGCGCTCAGGAACGCGAGGCTTACGCCCTCATCGCGTGCTTTCATTGCGTTGTCGTACATGTCCAGTGTCCAGTACTCGTCGTGTCCCACCGAGATGAAACCCTTCGTGCGCAGCAAGCCCGCCGGGTCTGAATGCGTGTCGATGTTCGAGATGTACGAGACGTCGTAACCGTGTTGCTCCAGCCAAAACGACAATGGGAATTCCCAGGGCAGGAATTCACCCGAACCACCAGATTTCTTGAGCTTATTGACGGGGTGAGTAAACAAGGCGTAAGGACGATCGAAGCTCACTGTCCCGCTGGGCGCGGTGGTGCTGGAGCGCCCATCGTGCGTGGTATAAATCGAGTAATCGGCGGGCCAGCGGTTGTAGGCAGTCCAGGTCAGTTCGCTGCACTGGAACAAAAGGTCGCAGGGGCGGTCGTCGCGCACGATGAAGATGATGTAGCTTTGTACCCCGCTGGTCCAGGCTGTCAGCTTGCCCAGGTAGACGCCACTCAGCCAATCGCCGGGGATCTCCAGTTCCACGGAGGGCTCCCACTGGCATTCGCGCACGTAGTTTTCGCCGACGGGTGGGTCGGGCTGCGTGACGCCTTTGAGCGAATCAAAAGTTTTCACCAGCCGTGCGCCATCGCCGTTGTAGTAGCCCGTGCGGAAGATCTCTAATCTAAAGTCAGACGCCGGCTTCGTGCTGACCATAACCTGCAGCTTCTCGCCGGCTCGCACGCTGTTGACGGAACAGTAGCCTTCAATCACCTGGCTGCGTCCGTTCAGCAGGTTGCTATTGATCTTTCCGGGAACGGTGTACGTCTTCGTGAGCAGCCAGTCGCGCGTGCCGGGCCTGGCGTTTTCTTTGCGGATGACATCGGAACCGGAAGTCGATGCAGCCTGGGCGGCGTTCACAAGAGCGTGCGTTCCCGTAGCAGCGATCAGTCCAGCAGCCGCCGCCCCTTTGATCACTTCGCGGCGATGCAAACCCTCGCTGCGTTCGTTTGGTTCATTCTGGCTGTGTTGAATAGTCATTTGAATGCCTTTACTGTTGGCGCGTATCTGTTTGCCTGTTGCGTTGATCGTAGGGCCGGTTCCTACCGGCCGGTTGTTGGAAATGTTGGCCGGTGGGAACCGGCCCTACTTGTGCTGACCGCAGAGGGCTGGGGTGGTTTCGACTCTTTCAGATAGGCCACAAGATCCGCGATCTCTTCTGGCTTCAACAATTTGTCCATCCCTTCGGGCATCAAAGAGACGTTCGAATATTGAGCCTCTTCGATTTCCCGAAACGCGACCGATTGCACGACTCCTTTTGCCGACGAGAGGAACATTTTGTCTACGGTTTCCTTCACCAGCAGGCCGGACACCGGCTTTCCGTCCGTCGTCAGGACATTCACGACTTCGTGGTAACGAGCAATCGACGCACTGGGAAAAACAATCGCCTCCAGCAGATCCCGTTCACTGCGAATCGCGCCAATCGAGGTCAGATCCGGCCCCAGTCTGACGCCCTTGTTTCCGTTGAGATGACAGATGATGCATTTCGATCTGTCTTGATTGTTGAATAATTTCGCTCCGCGCGCCGCATCGCCTTTTGGCAGAAACGCTGCAAGCTCATCGAGGCGTCGCTCCTGCTGGGCGAGCCTTTCTTGATTCGGCTTTTTCCATCTCGCGGGAATAATCTCTGGATAGACATCTGTTGAAACGATTCGTTGGTCGGCCTTCCGCATGAGGTGTACTTGTTCGCCCAGCGGATGGTTTTTGGGCAGGCTTTGCACGTCCCCAATTTCATAGAGTGCATAAACGATGGTATGATTCAGGAATGGGTCCATCTGGGTAGAAGAAGCCTGCAACAGGGGTTTGACCGCTGCGCTATCCCCAATTCTGCCGAGGGCCATCGCAGCCAGGCGACGTAGTTGCGGATCGTCGTGGGAAAGCAACTTTATGAGCGGCTTCAGTGCGTTTCGATCACGCCACAATGCCACGCTGTGGATCGTCGCCGCGCGAACGTCAGAGGCTTCAGCACTCAACAATTCTCGAACCGCACCACGTGCTCGCTGACCTGGGATTCGATGCAGCGTCCAGACCACCGGGAGACGAGGGCTGGCAGTGCGCAGAGCGTCGATGTTGTCTACCGTGGCCAGTGCGTCGATGGCGCGTTTGACGACTGCGGGCCGCTCATCAGAAAGCCAACTGACTTGAGGCTGATCCCAGTCCAGCTTTAGACCGCGGGGGTCCGCCACGGGTTGCGCCCCCTTCTTCTGAATCCGATAGATGGCACCCAGAATATCTGGCTTGGCGATCTTGGAAGTTGGACAACAGATCATGTACCAACTGCCCGTATCGGCAACAAGCAGGCTGCCATCAGCATCTTCGATCACATCAGTCGGATGAAAATCGGATTGATCGCTTTCGAGCAAGGCGCTCGTCGCTGCGGAAGTGGACGATCCGGATTTGGCGAGCCGGTGCCTCGACACGCGGCGAGTGTTGAATTCCGTGAGGACGAGCTCTCCTTTCAAGCCTGACGCGCCATGTCGCGGCATCACCATGCCCGAAGGTGCAGCGGGGCCCAGTTGCGCCAGTATCGGCAGAAAACCTCCAGTGTTGGGATGCGGAGTGAGCACGCGCGGATTTTTCCGGCCGTACGTTCCTCCGTACACCGCATGCAGAATTCCATCACGTCTTCCGGGTTGGGAAAGGTCGAAGAAAGTGCCGCTGAGAAACCGCTCCCCTGTTTCACTGAACGCCAAACCAACGGGATTGTTCATCCCGCCTGTGATGACCATTTCCAGTTGGCTGCCGTCAGGCCGAGCGCGATAGATATGGGCTGCGCTCGATTTCAGCGTTCTGCCATTGCTCAATTCGTGCTCCTGAGGAGCGAAAGCTCCCTTGCACCAGTAGAAGAATCCGTCCGGTCCGCGATAAGGACCGTGCATGTCGTTGCCGCATCCTTCGATCGAACCGCCATCGAACCATTCGGTTCGCTCGTCCGCCACATGGTTGCCGTTCGTGTCGCGCAGTTTCCAAATGTGCGGCGGTGCTCCGACGTAGACAGCACCATCATGAACCAGAATGCCCTCTGGGAACGACAGGTTTTCGGCAAAGACCGTCGATTCATCGAAGACTCCGTCGTTGTCGCGATCGACCAACCGCAACACCCGATGTTGCGGATTCCTGAGTTGAGCGGGCGCTTTCTTCGTGTTTCCTGAACTGTCGGTAACGTACAGGACGCCCTGATCGTCGAAGCACATATGAATGGGCCGCTGCACCAGAGGCGGTGCGGCCACACGCTTCAGTTCATATCCCTGGGGAATTGTGAACGTGTGAGGGGCGAGCGAAACTGTCTCTGCACCGTCTGTTTCTGAGTGGACACAACAGATGGCAAGGGCGACGAATACGTAAACGTTATTGTTTCTGGGCATGAGACGCAGACTGGTTTTTTGGTGAATGACAAGAGACGCAAACAACGTTTTCAACTTCCTGCCGAAGCCCGTGGCAGTGCGGAGCGGAGACGTTCTGTTGTGCTTCGGCCGTGCTTACAAGAACGACCATTGTGATAAGTGAAGTGACGAGATAACACGACTGGCAGGCTTGATTTTGTTCCTCAGTTCCAATTGTTTGTTTGCACGGTGAAATAGTTGCTGGATGAGTAAGTTCCAGTTTCGCACATTTGAGCGGTCACCCTGTGAGCGTTGCGAGGTAAGT
>JAPYTO010000253.1 GCA_029941865.1 Fuerstiella sp.
TCACTGAAGTCTTCAACCTGCTTGGCCCCGGCTCGAAGGTCGTCATTCGTCGATAGTACATCGGCGTCTTTGGTACGCGGATGCCGTCGACCCATCCACCAGTAGATTGCAGCCGTCAGAGTCGCAGGTACGATCGGCGCGTCAGTGAACGCCACCAGTGAAAACAGCGCACGATGGACGATATAGCCACGTGCAACATCGTTTGCGGAATTCCACCACATCGCCAGGTTGGTCACCGCGAAGGTCGCTGCTGCCAGACCGACCACGATCATCAGCAATCCGGCCCAATGGACGGCGAAGTCCGGCCGTTTCTTTGCAGCGATGATCGCTGGTGGCACCAACAGGATCGTTACAAAGCTGTGCCAGACCAGCAGTGAACTGAGCGGCGGTCCGCAGCCCCAGGGCCCGCATATCGAATGACCGGAACCCACAGCTGCCGCCAACACAGGCTCAGCGCGCAGAACAGCAACGATGGACGTCAGCCACACAACGACCAGCAGGTTCGTGACCATTTTGTTGTAGACCACTGGCGACAAACTTCTGATTCCCCTGACAGGACAGCAGCAGCAGCTGAATACACTACGCCGCACTGCCGGTCGTTGGCAGTGAGCCGTCGTACAGATCTTCTGCTTTGAGTGTTTGCAGAGAACTGGCAGTTACTCGCGTTGACGGAGACGCTGGATAGAATGATTCTCTGTCACCTTACGATTCCCAGCCCTGAATACAGAGCAATGCGACGAATTCTGTGCAATTGTTTAAGCCTGCTGATTGTCTGCTCGGCGTATAGCTCGGCAGATGAATCTCCACGCTATTCCACAGATGTGCGGCCTATCCTGGCGAAAAACTGCTTTGCGTGTCATGGCGCGGATGAAGGATCCCGGGAGGCAGAACTGCGATTGGATGTGCCTGCGGATACAGCAGAGAAGGACTCTGCCGCAGTGAAAGCCATCGTCCCGGGCGAACCCGCCAGGAGTGAACTGATACATCGCGTGACCAGTTCCGATCCCGATTTAGTGATGCCACCGCACGATTCCGGGCATGCCCTGACGAAAACTCAGATCGAGACGCTGCGGCAGTGGATCGCTGCAGGAGCGAAGCATGAAACTCACTGGTCCTTCGTTCCGCCGGTTCGTCCAAAACCACACACCGTCGCCAACGACGAATGGAGCCGCAGCGACATTGACCGGTTTGTGCTGGAAAACCTGTACAAAAAACAGCTGACGCCATCGCCACAGGCTGATCCGTACACCCTGATTCGCAGAGTCTACCTGGATCTGACCGGTCTGCCTCCAACTCCGGAAGCCGCCGACAGATTCGCATTGAGTTCGTCTGCGGAAGCCTTCGAATCCATCGTGGATGAACTGCTGCGGTCGCCGAAGTTTGGTGAACACTGGGCCACGATGTGGCTGGACCTTGCTCGATATGCCGACACCAAGGGCTATGAAAAAGACCAGCCTCGAAATATCTGGCGATACCGTGATTGGGTAATCGAAGCCTTCAACAATGATATGCCGTACGATCAGTTTACCGCCGAACAGATCGCCGGCGACTTGTTCGAAAGTCCCACCACTGAACAGGTTCTGGCCACTGCCTTTCACCGCAACACCATGACCAACGACGAGGGCGGTACGGACAATGAAGAATTCCGCATCGCTGCAGTGAAGGATCGAGTCGACACGACAATTCAGGTCTGGATGGGACTGACGATGGGCTGTGCCAAGTGTCATTCGCACAAATACGATCCCATCAGTCAGCATGAATACTACCGTTTCATGGCGTTATTCAATCAGACCGAAGATGCGGATCGTCCGGACGATCAACCACGCTTCGCGACACCAACCGCCGCACAGAAAAGACAGCAAACACAACTGATGTCAAAGCTGGCGGAGTTGAAAACGGCGCAACAGCAACAACCTGCCGCAGAAGCTGATCTCACGACGCCTGCGCAATCGTCTCCTGTTGCAAAACAAATCACCGCCACAGAAAAAAAACTCGGGGAACTAAAAAAGTCGATAACGGAAACACCGATCATGCGAGAACTGCCCGCCAATAAACGTAGGGAAACCTTCGTGCACGTACGTGGCAATTTTCTGGAAAGTGGCGACAAAGTGGATGCTGCGTTTCCGTCAACATTCGGTGCGATTCCTGCCGACGAGTCGCCCGACAGACTGGACGTGGCGACGTGGCTTATGTCTGAAAACAATCCGTTGACCGCACGAGTGGCCGCGAATCGCATTTGGAGCCGATTCTTTGGCACAGGCATCGTCGAAACGGAAGAAGACTTCGGGACTCAGGGAATGCCACCGAGCCATCCGGAGTTGCTCGATTGGCTGGCTATTGAATTTCGCGACACACACCAGTGGTCGCTGAAGCAGCTATGCAAAACAATCGTGATGTCCGCCACCTATCAGCAGAGCGCGGTCGTTACTGATGCCTCGCGCGAGCTGGACCCGCAGAATCGCTGTTTTAGTCGGGGGCCGCGTTTTCGTCTGTCTGCCGAAACTGTCCGTGATCAGGCGTTAGCCATATCCGGGTTACTGTCAGAAAAAATTGGGGGCCCGTCTGTGATGCCGCCTCAGCCCGGTGGGCTCTGGCGTACGACATACAGCAAGCTCAAGTGGAAGACGCCAACCGGAGAAGATCGGTATCGTCGGGGACTGTACACGTTCCTGCGCCGAACGAGCCCGTATCCATCCATGATCACCTTTGACAGTACAAGCCGCGAGGTGTGTCAGATTCGCCGCATTCGGACCAACACACCGCTACAGGCTTTGGTAACGTTGAATGATCCGGTGTACGTGGAAGCTGCCGGGGCACTGGCACAAACCGTAAGTGCAATCAAAGGCGACGCCGGGCTGAACGCCATGTTCCGCCAAACGCTGATTCGCCCGGCATCGGCAACTGAGCTCTCGAAGTTGTCGCAGTTGTTCAACGAATCTCTGGCGGAGTTTCGGGCTGATTCTGCGGCTGCCACGGATTTATTGAAGGCTGCAGGTCTGAGTAATACTGCACAGGAAGAGTCTATCAATCTGGCCGCGTTGACGGTTGTTGCCGGTGTTGTTTTGAATCTCGATGAAACATTGATGAGACCATAAGCGAATCCGACAGAGATCAGTTCAATGAATCACCTCCACCAGCAGCTCGGCCTGCAAACTCGCCGCCACCTGCTAAGCACCGCCGGAGTCGGTCTGGGTGCCATCGCGTTGCAGAGCCTCAACAGCCCGACAACGGCAGCGGCTGGCGTGCGCACCGCGGACAATCCGATGGCGGCAGCGATGCCAATGCGAAGTGCAAAGGCCAAGGCCGTGATTTATTTGCACATGGCCGGTTCGCCGTCGCAGCTGGAGTTGTTTGAACACAAACCGGAGTTGAAGAAATACCACGACAAGGCATGCCCGCAGGAATACCTGGAAGGAAAACGCTTCGCCTTTATTCGTGGTGTGCCAAAGATGCTGGCCGGACAGTTTCGGTTTCGACAGCGAGGCGACGCCGGGCAGTGGATCAGCGAGTTGTTTCCGGAATTCTCGTCCATCGCTGACGAAGCGTGCATCATTCGCACCGTCAACACCGACCAGTTCAATCACTCGCCCGCTCAGTTGTTGCTGCATACCGGTCAGCCACGACTGGGCAACCCGTCCATGGGATCCTGGGTCACCTGGGGACTGGGCAGCGAAAATAAAGACCTGCCGGGTTTTGTTGTCCTCGCGTCAGGCGGAAAAACTCCAAGCGCTGGCAAATCGCTCTGGGGATCAGGCTTTCTGCCCACGGTCTACCAGGGAGTCCAGTGCCGTACGTCCGGCGACCCGGTCCTTTATCTGTCTGATCCCAAAGGCATCAGTCGTGGACTCCGCCGCAAAACGCTGAATACGATGCGCGAGCTCAATGAGATTCAGTATGCACGAATTCGTGACGACGAGACTCAGACACGAATCGCACAATACGAATTGGCGTATCGCATGCAGGTGGCGGTTCCGGAAGTCATGGACATCGGCAACGAGCCGAAACACATTCTCGATTTGTACGGTGCGGTCCCTGGATTTGTTTCCGACGCAGAATCCGCAGACGACCCACGATCTCTGTACAAGGGCGACGATCCGACGTTCGCCAACAACTGCCTGCTGGCGAGACGTTTGGTGGAAAAGGGCGTACGTTTTGTTCAGCTGTACGACTGGGGCTGGGACCATCATGGCAGTTCACGTGGCGAATCCATCGATGAGACGCTGCCGATCAAAGCGCGTCAGATCGACCGCGCTGTGGCCGGATTATTGAAGGATTTGAAGCAGCGAGGCCTGCTGGAATCGACCCTGGTCGTCTGGGGAGGCGAATTCGGTCGAACTCCGATGATGCAGAACAACGTCAACAAGGAGCTAAAAAAGGGCTTCATCGGTCGCGACCACCATCCTTACGCCTACACCATGTGGCTGGCTGGCGGCGGCATCAAAAAGGGGCTGGCGTACGGTCAGACCGACGATATTGGCTACTATATCGCCGAAAACCCGGTTGGTATTCGAGACCTGCAGGCAACGATTTTGCACCTGCTGGGCCTTGATCCTCAACGTTTCAGCTATAGCTATCAGGGACTCGACAACCGGCTGATCGGCCCTACAAACGAGGGTCAGGTGATGGATAGCATTGTTAGTTGACCGAATCCAGGTTATAAAAATGGGGCTTCAGACCATCAGGAGACCCAGCTTATGTCCAGCGACGGTATCGAAGAAGAAGAGCGAATCGCCAACGAACAGTATGCTCAGGCAACCGAAATCATACGGGGCACTATTCGTGAACTACCCGAACTGAGGGAGCGGACGGTATCGCTCGGTCGCACGGCCACGGTCGCCGATGCCCTCAACCTGATGGTCGAGCACCGAACTGGTGCTGTGCTGATTATGGAGGATGGCAAACTCTATGGGTTGTTCACGGAACGCGATGTCATCACACGCATTTTCGCTCAGGGGCGAGCACCTGCGGACACAACAATCACGGATGCCATGACGCCCGATCCGGAGTGCCTGTCCTATGAACACGAGATTGTCTTTGCGCTGAACAAGATGACAGTGGGCGGCTTTCGTCATGTCCCGATTCTGAATGACGACGGCGTTCCGGTGGCCGTTCTTTCCATGCGTCATCTAGTGGAACACATCGTTTCCTATTACTCAGACGAAGTGTACAACCTGCCACCGGCGGAAGACGGTTTCACCAGTTCGCGCGAAGGTGCCTGACGCAACAACCTGGCGAGGACACTTGGTGGCCAGGGTTCCGGTTGTTCTCGGGTGATCGCTGGTTCCGTCACGACCACGGTAATCAGGTCGGACCATGCAGCAAACTTGGTGTTCTTTTCGACCGCCTTTGCGGCGGCGGCTTTGGCAACGCTGACGACCGTTGTTTTCGCTTTCTCGACCGCCGTCACTTTTTCTGCCGCCTGCCTGGCCGCAACTTCGGCTGCGTCCAGAGTCGCTTTGGCGTTGTCCGCTACCGGTCTTAGTCGTGCTTTCGCATCGTCATCAGCGGCCGACGCCAGATTCTGCATGGCGACATCCAGCGTTTTTCTGGCTTCGTCCACAGTGCTCATCGCCCGCACGGCGGCGGCTGAGATTTCCGTGGCAAGCTTTTCAATGCGCTGCTGTTCGGCAGCGGTACGAACGCTGGCCGGATAGTTGTGACGGTACTTCGCCACGCCCGTGCCCTGCAGGGTAAATTGATAGCGACCGGGTTCCACCTTGAAGTTGCCGTTCCTGGCAAAGTTGATTGTTAACGTCCCGTCACTGTCCTTCTCTGCAATATTGACCTGGGGAGGATTGCGGAGTATGCCGAACAGGCCCTGCGGTTCAATTGTCAGGTTACCAACTCGCGTGCTAATGTCAGTCACCTTCACTGGAATCTCCAGCTTCTGGCCGACCTCGACCGTCCACTCCTTATCCTCGACGACGTCAATGCTGACCGGTGCTTTTTCGTGCTGGTTCAGAGACAGCGGAATGCGTTCGGTCAATCGTGAGCGAACTCGGATGGAATCGGCAAAGATGTGCCCCCACACGAGTGACGCAAACCGAGCGTCACGAACCAATTCGTGGTCTCCAGCGGCAGTTGAAACGCTGGCTTTTCCCACAATGCGAATTTCACCCGACCACGATTTTGCATCGGCAGACGCTGAGACAACCAGAATGCCTCGGTCAGTCATGCCGCTCAGGGTCAGCGGTGTGGCCGTGACGCCAGGTGGTAACTCCTGGGCGGAGATCACAATGTCGCCGGCAAATCCATCCTGTCGTGGACACAGCACCCGAATGCCCCAGCGCGCCCCCTGCCGCAGCAACGGTGTCACCGAGTAGCCGGTACGATTGGTCGGCAACGTTTTCTCCGCAGTGGCGATAAGCTGGAAGTCGGGCGTGGCTGCACGAATTGCCAGACGGTACAGATCGGCGATTCCACCGCTACCGAACTGGTTCGCGATTGTTACCTGATATTCGCCATCATGGACGGACTTAAAGCTGACAGCCGCGTCAATCGTGTCTGCATTGATCGTGTCCTTGCCGTCGATACTGAAAAAGCCTGGCATGTCGTCGTTGTCGGCCACCTGAATCAGAGTTTCGACACCGTCTTCTGATTTCGCGACCTGGTGGACGATCAACCAGGGATCGACCTTTGACTGCATGCGGTCAGCGATTGCTTCCACCCAATATGTCTGGTCTTTCTGAGTCGTAAACCGAAACACGTCTTCATCGTTCGCTTCATCAAAACGCCCCGCGACTTCGCTGGGTACGGAAATCTGCTGCACGGCATCATTAGCCGTTTCCAACACGACGGGAGCCGTTGCAAATCCTATGCGAACAGAATTCGCTTCTTTGAACGTGTAGTCGAACCCGGGAAGCAGGCCTTGTCGAGGCTGCCCCGGATGAAATCCGGGTGGAGTGGAGGCCACCTTCGGCAACGCAATCTCAACCTGATGTTTCTCGAGTACGTGGCCGCGGATCCGCGAAGATTTGTCCAGCACTCCGCCAGGCAGATTGCGTCCGTACAGTGTATACAGATTCGTCGATCCCGGTTCGCCGGCGGGAGGATAGACAAAGTCGATGTGTGGTCTGTCGGAAATACTGAGTCGATAAAAGTGATCGCCTCCGCCTCTGTAAAGAATATCCGACACCGCAAGCAGGAATTTACCATCCTGTTGCGCCTGCACTTCCAGAAACGAATCCCGGCCGAATGTGTCGCGATTGCGATCCACTTCACGACCTGCGGAATCGTAAACGGTCAACTGACCATCAAGCCTGGAATCGATGCGTTCGGCGATAAGTTCGACAAGAACTCGCTGCCCCGCCTTTGCTGTAAATCTAAACCAATCGATGCCCCGGGATGCCACGGCACCGGTTACGACAGAGTTGATCTCAACCGACATCGCATTTCCCGGCATGGTGTTGTTGCCCGGTTCAGTCACTTCCTTCGAATCGGCAGCAGCCACCACAAACGGCCGTGCTGTGGAAAGTCCGAAGTAGCCAACGGCCCGAGCATCGTAGATCCCCGGAGGCACGTCTGCCGCCACCTTGACGACAAACCTTGAGCCGACCGTGTGGGGTCGCGGAAAAAACTCATCGGCGGGCAACATCACTGGTTTTGCTGTGATGCCGGGATTCGTAAAACGAAGCTCGGTCAGTTCTTCCAGATTGCTTCCGTGAAGAGTGATTTCAACAGTCTCACCAGCCCTGGCAGATCGTGGCTCCAGTCGGCTCAAGTCCGCCGTCGGAAGTTGAGCGAACAGATACGGTGCTCCCAGCGCTGCGATAAGTGCTGCGATAAGGCGGGTAAAAACGCAATGAGTCATGGTTTTGGGATCGCGACTGTTTTGACATCAATGATTAAACAGGAATTCCTTCGTGTTCATGACCACCCAGATGATGTCTTCCCAGCCTTCTCTGGCTGCCTGATCAGATGACAAAATCTTAGGATCGACTGCCGACTGATCCTGCTTTTTCTTCAGGTGGGCCAGAGCAACCGACACTTCGCTGTCGGTGGGATCACGCGAAACGGCGTGCAGGTAAAGTTCGGAGATCTTCGTCTGGTCGTCAGCGTCTTTGTCACGAGACAACTTCACCGCCCGTCCGTCGGGCGCGCTCAGTATGCGTTGCATGGCATCAGAATTGATCAGGTGCAGACTTTGGGACAGGTCGGCGTTGGCAGAGCGTTCGCACTCACACGCGGTGTCCATCTGAGGACGCCCGAACACTCGCAGAAAGAACGAATCTTTGTTTGCCGAATCATCCGGCAAAGCGATCGCACGAACTCCGACCGGCTGGTGGTTAAAGTTATTCCTGGCACCGGCCACGTCATTAATGGCGTCCAGCATCACTTCGGCAGTCAGTCGACGCGGATAGTAACGTGCGAAGTTCTGCTCATCGTTGCTGTTGTGCTGGTTGGGAAAGGAACTTCGCTGATACGTCTGACTATTGCAGATTGTGTAACACAAGGACTTCAGGTCATAGCCGGACGCCCGAAATGACTTCGCCAGTTGATCGAGCAGCAGCGGGTGCGTGGCCGGATTCGTCACGCGTATGTCGTCCTCCGGTTCCACCAGACCACGACCGAAGAAGTGCTTCCAATAACGATTCACCAGCATCTTTGCGAAGTACGGGTTTGTAGGAGACGTCATCGCTTCCGCCAGGTCGATCCGGGGATCGCGTTCGACGGGGATCTGTAGTGGCTCACCGCCCAGCGGTGTCGGTTTCAGATCGACGTTGGTGATGGGATTCTTCGCGACCGCCGGAATCCGTTTGTGGTAGATGATGTCGTCTTCGGGCAGTTTGCGGACCTCCTTACGACCAATCGTGGAAAAGAACGCAGCGAACCCGTGGTAATCATCCTGAGTCCACTTTTCGTACGGATGATGGTGGCACTGAGCGCACTGGATTCGCACGCCCAGGAAGACCTGAGCGATGTCGGCCATCTGATCCTTCGGGTCGCTGACCGCGCGATACCACGACACAGCGGGATTGGTATCGGGTCTGCCTCGCGCGGTGATCAGTTCTGTGACAAACTGGTCAAACGGTTTGTTGGCCGACAGACTGGCTCGAATCCATGCATGAAAACCGAATGTCTCGCGGGCCACCTGTTCCAGATTTCCGCCGGCCTTGTTGCGCAGGATGCCAGCCCATTTGTTGGCAAACAGGTCGGCATAACCAACGTCATCCAGCAGTCGGTTGATCGCAACCGCGCGTTTGCCGGAGTCATTCGACGCCGTGAACTCCCTTGTTTCCTGCACTGTCGGCAAACGCCCGGCGATGTCCAGAGAGACACGTCGCAGAAACGTCGAGTCGTGACACGCATCGGATGGCGGCAACCCCAACGTTTTCAGTTTGGCAAAAACGAATTCATCAATGAAATTTTTCGGCGTGGGCAAATCGGGCGTGGGCAGTCCCAGTGGAATGGTCGCCATGAATGCGGTCACGTGTTCCTGAAATCGGATCATCACCGACGTCGTGCCGGTCATGTCTTTGAACGTGGCCAGACCGTGATGGTCGACGTCGCACATGTCCGGCTGGTTGGCTTTGTATT
>JAPYTO010000254.1 GCA_029941865.1 Fuerstiella sp.
CCTTGACGCAGGCAGCACCGTTTTCCAGCAGCGTGCGGGCCAGCAGGCAATAGCGGCCAAAGTCGTGAGTCCCGTAGCGTTCGAGATCCTGCTTTGACGCTTTGCCTTCGAACATCGCCTTGCGACCCATCAGCCTTGCGGCCTGGTCATAGGACGCGTCGTAAGCCTCGGTCAGCGCCTTCGAGCGTCGTTGGGCGAATCGCTGATTAAATTGCAGCCGCAGTTGATCTCGGCCTGCGTCGGCCACTGCATCAATACCAGCGGGAGCGGTGAGGTTGCCGGGGGGCTTGATGCCTTCGAGTCTCAACTGCCCATGCTGTGCGCCCAGAAATGCCGCGCCACCGGCGACGTCGGTCAGCCCACGACTGGAAACGTGAACATAACCGGGAAGGTCGCTGTCCGGCGACGCCAGATATTTTGAAGCGACCGCGCCCACGTAGGGAAAGTCGCCCACGCGGCGGCCTTTTTCCATGAACTGCCGACCCTGTTCGTGATCACTGATCTTGATGTTGATGCTGCGGACGATTGACAGCAAATGCATCCGCTGTGCGATCTGCGGCAGCAACTCAGAAATGTGGATGCCCGGGACTGACGTGGGAATGGCCTGAAACGGGCCGCCGTGGACGGTGCCTGGTTTCGGATCCCACGATTCCAACTGGCTGACACCACCCTGCAGGAACACCTGCAGAATTCGCTTATCCTGATGCTTGAGTTGATCAGCCTGCGCGTGAGTGCCCAGGATCCCCATTCCGGCAGCACCCGCCATTGTGCCCGTCAGAAACCGACGACGCGCCATTTCATGTTCGAGTGGATTGCAACCTTGATTTCGTCGCATGTTTTATCCCGTTGTTCGTTTCAGTGATTGAATCGAAATTCGGCTGAGGAAAGTGCGGCCCACAACAGTTGCCGGATTGCCGCTTCCTGGTCACCTTGATGCTGTTCCAGGAACAGCGTTACGAATTGAATCTCCTCGGCGGTCGGTGGTCGTGAGAACATCGAAAAATAGAACTCGTCGACCAGTTGTGGAGGTTTCAGCGTATCCAGATGAGCCGTCAGTTGCCCACCGTCTGATGCGATCCAGCTTTGCAAGGCCGTTCCATTGCGCAGAAATAATGCCTGATTTGCCGACGCGTCAAATCGTGACGTTTGAATGCCCACGATGCCGAACAGGCCTGCAAAAGTTTCGACGTGGTCCTTGAGCGCGTTGTGCAGAGCCTCTTCCTGCCAAAGCGGGTCCTCGATCTGCATTGAGGCATTCTGGGCACCGACCGCTAGATGTTTCGCTTTCAGGTCTTTCAGCGTTGCGTCTGTCAGGGCAGTGGCCTGCATCATCGACCAAGCGAGTTGTTCGGGTGACAGCGGCTTCAGCAGCGCCACCGAAAAATGATCGTCAGCGACACTTTCCACACCACTTTTGTATTGGCTGCTTCGTTGGTAGATCTTCGTCAGTGCCAGTTCTCGCAACAGGTATCGCATATCGTAGTCATGATCCGCCAGTGCATCGGCCAGCAGATCGAGTAGTGCGGGATGCGACGGTGGATTGTCGGCGTGCCACATGTCCAGCGGTTCGACGATGCCGCGGCCCATCATCAACGCCCACAGCCGATTGGCGATATTCCGTCGAAACGCCACGTTGGCGGGATCCGTCATCGCCACGGCCAGTAGAAGTCGTCGACTGTAGACCGGCACGGAACGAACTTTTTTATCCGGCTTGACGGTATAGGGTTCTTTCGCTGCGGGTGGATCTTCGATGGGTGGCAGGTCCAGCAGGCGTGGCGCCGTTTCGTCGGATTCACTGGTGAAGACGGACGTAAACTTCACGGCTCCTTCTGCCTTTTCGCCGATCGACGCCTGCTTTGATTTGGGATCCGTAAACAGGTAGCTGCGATTTAAGAACGCCGACAGTCCGTGGTAATGGCGCTGCAGATAATCTTCGACGTTAGGGTGGTCGTGGCACTGGGCACACTGCAGATCGCGGCCCAGAAAAATTCGCGACAGATCGCGCGTCATGGCGTCGGTCTTCATTTCGCGATCAAGCAGAAACCGGGCCGCCGGTCGGGTTTTCTCGTCGGCACCGTCGGCGGTCAACATCTCGGTAACAAGTTGATCCCACGGCTTGTTCTGTGCGAACGACTGCCGCAGATAGTTGCGCCACTCATCCGTCTTAATGTGTTTGCCGGGCCGGCGTTCCATGAGCATCGTGTCGAAGGCGTATTGCATCCGCCGAGCGTATTGTGGCGAGGTGAGCAGCTGGTCAATCAGCCGGGCACGCTTGTCAGAGGATCTGTCGGCGATGAACTGCCGTACCTGTTCGGCGCTGGGAATGGTCCCCGCCAGGTCAAGGTAGATGCGTCTGGCGAAAGCTGCGTCACCGGCGTCGTCGGCAGCGACGCTGTCGAATCCCACACTGCCAACGCCGACGGCCATGTCGATCCATTCGTGGAGCGGAGTGTCGGCGTCTGATGAACCTGCCGTGGAAACCAGGATCACTACGGCAAAGGCCAACGTATGGAAGGAATCGCGAGGATTCATGGGGCGGGTCAAGTCGGAGGGTGGTGGGTGACTTTCCTGCAAACGAGTTTACCCAATATTCGAGGGCGACTCCAACTGACAATTGAATATCGGGACGAAAAAGAGCTTCGGTGCCGCTTCGAGTGCCGTTCCGGCCGTTTGGAAAAGCAAAATGCGAGTTCTGACCGTCACGCCGCGTCCTGTTCTTCCGTTGATAGAGTAATACTGTCGTTCGGTGTTGAGTCGTTTCCGGTACGCACGGTAGCATGAAATAATGCTGACGGTTGGCTACCCGTCGTTGGGAACGAATCGACGATCATGCCGTTCGGCAAGAGTAACGCGGTTGATGCCTGCGTGGAGTACGCGAAGGAGCATCAGAACGTTCGGCAGTGGTGACGCGAGCAGATTGATGTCGCGTTCCGGATAGAACGAGTTCATATGAGTCTGGAAAGAGTAATGCAAAGACGAAGTTTTCTTGGCGTTGGAATCGCGGGTGGACTGACGGTACGCGTGTCATCGCTGGCGGAAGCGGCATCGGCAGGCCGCAGAGCCCAGGCAAAAAATGTTCTCGTCATTCTGGAACAGGGTGGTCTTTCTCACCTGGACACGTGGGACCCCAAACCGGATGTCGTGGCCGAACACCGTAGTCCATTCAAACCAATTTCCACCGCTGTTCCCGGACTGCAGTTTACGTCGTTGTTGTCGAAGACAGCTCGCATTGCGGATCGTCTGACGGTGATCCGATCCATGTTTCATGATCGGCCGGGGGCAAATGGTCATCCGCTGGGAACGCAGTACGCCTTGTCGGGGGAAATTCCCGGTGGACCTCTGGAGATGCCGGACATCGGTTCGATTGTCTCACAGAAAATGGGCACTGAATGTGACTACCTGCCACCGTACATCATGGTGCCGGGGAATCATGAGCAGGCCAAGCAGACTCGCGTGGGTTTTTTGCCGGCGTCGGCGAAAGTCTTTAAGACGGGGGGCCGTGACCTGTCTGATCCGAACTGGAAGGTCAACGATCTGGGATTGCTGACCGGTGTTGATCGTGGACGGTTTCGCGATCGCCGCGACCTGCTCAGCAATCTGAACGTCGGTGTGGCTCCAGGGGCCAACGGTCCCGTGCGGACTCTTTCGGATCTTTCGAATCAGGCGGCCGCATTGCTGACAAATCCGTTGACTCAAAGTGCCTTCAATCTTGCCGAAGAAGCGGACGCCACACGCGATCTGTATGGTCGGGGTCACCGGGGCCAGTGTTATCTCATGGGAAGACGTCTGATTGAACGGGGCGTGCGGTTTGTCACGGTGGACGTCCGTGAGCCACTGACGGAAAAGACACCTGGCGGTTTCAACATGAACTGGGACCATCACGACTATATGTATAACAAAGGGTCGTGCGGAACGATTCGAAATGCGGCCGGGGGCGAGGGACGCTACGGAATCGGTCATTGGGTGATGATGGGCAGTACCGATCAGGCTTTTGCGGCGTTGATTACAGATCTCGAAGAACGCGGGCTGTTGGAAGAAACGCTGGTGGCTTTCGTGACCGAATTTGGTCGAACGCCTCGGTTGAATAGGTTCCAGGGGCGAGACCATTGGACCAACGCTTATTCGATCGCTCTTGCCGGCGCCGGAGTGCCTGGTGGACAGGTCATTGGTTCCAGCGACGCTGAGGGCGGATACGTGACCAATCGTCCGTTGCGGCCCGATGATTACGCCGCCACGATCTACGAGAAGCTGGGTCTGGATCGCACAAAGCCGGTTTACACTCCGTCAAATCGCCCCGTCTTTCTCGCTCACGATGGAAAGGCTATCGACGAAGTCTTCTGATAGAATGGCACGTTCGATGTTCGTTTAACCGCGTGCCCATCGGGCCGCGCTTGAGCGTTGGGCGTTGCCCTCGCGGTTAAACGATAGAACACGGCACTGCCAATTCAGAATCTCTGTCCTTCCCATCTTCGACACCCACCACACGTTTTATCCTCCTTCCTGCACGGTCGCTTTTTCCGCCGCGTCTGATTATGTCCCAACGCCAAATTCCTCCTCACCATTGCCTGGTCGTCCTTGTAACCGTCCTGTCCTGCGGCCGTTCTGTTTTGGCAGATCCGCCAAAAGCGATTCGCGTCGAACCACTGGCTGTTGCGCCGGGCGAGACATCTGAAATCGTTTTTCATGGATTGAATCTGGAAGATGTGACAGACGTCTGGTCTTCATCGGGCCTGGACAGCAGCACATTGCGACTGGATCTGCCGGGCGACACTCCGCAGATCAACACCGAGGGTGAATTGGGGACCAATCGGTCAGTGACTCAACCATCGTCTCACAAGGCGTCCGACCGAGTTGCGTTGCTGCGTGCATCCGTTGATAAGACATGTCCGGTTGGGATCTATGCCGTACGCGTAGCGACCGTCGAGGGCATTACGAATCCGCTGCTGTTCATGGTTGACGATCTGCCGACGTTGGCGGGGACCAGAGAAAATCATTCGCTGGAAACGGCTCAGCCGATCGAGCTGCCGGTTGCCATTGACGGAGTGACAGAATCAGGTCAGGCGGATTATTTTCAGAGCCTGGGCCGCCCCGACGAGTGGGTGTCGGTTGAGGCCGTCGCAACCCGCATCGGGTCGAAGCTGGATCCCGTGATTCGAGTTCTGGATTCGGCCGGCCGAGAGCTGGCATTTCTTGATGATTCGCCCGGTCTCTCCGGTGACTGTCGGCTGCGTTTTCAGCGGCCTGAATCCGGAACATTCTTCGTGTCGATTGAGGACGCATCACTTGGCGGAAGTTCGGCTTATCAGTACCGGCTCAGGGTCGGCGATTTTCCTCTGGTTTCGGGCACACTTCCTGCCGCCGTGAATCGAGATCAAGTATCCGAGTTGCGTCCGGTCGGTCCGGGCATCGACGATATCGTCGGCCAGAATGTGATTTTGTCCGATGGCACGAATCGCATTGCTGTGAGACACAGCGAAAAACCAGGGTCGGGTTACACAAAAGTGTTGCTGTCCGATCTTCCCCAGTTTGTCTCTTCAGCACGTTCTGTATTGGATGTGTCGCTGCCAGGTGGCCTGAGCGGTATGTTTGCTAAGTCAGGTGAGGTTCATAGCTTCCGATTTGCTGCAACAAAGGGAGACCGAATCGTTCTCTCGGACGTGTCACGCCGGACAGGTCAGGCCGCGATGGTGGGGCTGGCGATTCACGATGAATCGGGTGCGGTCATTGGCAAAAATTGGCGACCTGGGACAGCCGGCGGAATGCTCAGCACAACCATTCCAAAGGACGGACATTACCTGGCAAAGATCTCGGAGATCGGACGGCGCAGTGGGCCGGAATTCGTTTACTACGCCGAGTTGCGGCGCAACGTCTCTGACTTCGAACTGACACTTGATTCGTCCAGTGTCATTCTGCCTATTGACGGCTATGCGATCATCAAGGTCACCGTAAACCGAAACGGATACAATGGGCCGATCAACCTGCACGTCAACGGTCCCGATGGTGCACTGGTCGTGGACGGCGTGATTGCGGCAAAGAAGAAGGACACGCGGCTTAAGATCTACATTCCGGACAACATGCAGCCCGGGCAGACACTGCCTCTGACGGTATCAGGATCCAGCGACACGCCGAACGCTGACAAAAAGATCGTGCCGGTACGAAGAGTTGCGTCAACCATGGCCGTGTTCCGAAAGTCTATGCCGCAGACTCCGCACCCGCCCGTTGAGTTGCAGAACATCCTGGCAGCCGTCGTGGGGCCGTCAATTCCGGAGTTCTTTGGATTGAGCCTCGACGACGGAGCTGTGTTTTTTCCTCGTCACGTCGGAGAAGTGTATTTCACTGTTCGAGTCAATCAGCGGGCCGACGGATTTACCGCTCCTGTGGCCCTGCGAGTGGAAGGTTTGCCGGAAGGTTTCAGTGTGAGTGGTGGCGAACGGGCCGTAAGTCGCAGCGACGATAATGAGTATCGATTTCTGCTGCGTGGTCCCGCTGACGCAAAGGCCGGAGTCAGTGAGATTCAAATCGTCGGCGAAGCGTCGTTCCAGGGGCAAACGAAAGAAGTCACTTTGACGAAGTTGCCGTTTCGAATCATCGAGCCATTGATTGTATCCGCAAAATCCACGGGTATCGCAACACTGGGAGCGCAACACCAGCTGGACGTGACTGTTCGACGCTTTGTTCCCCGGGCGGGTGGTGACAGAAAAAGAATTTCCCTGAAGCTGACCGCAGCGCCGGCGGGAATTACTTTGCCGAACGGTGGAGTCATTGTGGCGGCGAAGCAGGACGCACAGGTCAGGATCAGTGTCGCCGCTGACGTGCGGCCAGGAACGTATAATCTGGTTCTGCAGGCAACGACGGAAGTTGCGGGGCACGAGTTCACGGTGTCGAGTTCTCCGATTCCGTTGGTCGTTGCGGAGCAGTAGCGTGTGCGTGGATAAGATTCTCAGAACTTCCGTAGCGATATACAGGTTATTCATGAAGAACGGCCGTCTTTCTGTCTGCTGTCTGTGCACGGCACTGCTTGTGTCGGCCACGCCTGCGCTGGCAGAGGAAAACCAGATTCCAGCTGCGTTTGAGCGGCTTGAAGTGTATCCGCAGCGGGTGGAACTCAGGTCCATTGGACAGCGATTTCGCGTTTTGGTTTCGGTAGTCCAGAAGGCGGGGCGGTCGATCGACGCCACGCGGGTCGCACAGTTCGAGCCACTTGATCCAGGCGTCGTTGCCATCAGCAATGGGCAACTTGTCGCTGTCGCCGCAGGGACGACAGATGTTCGAGTGAGCGTGGCAGGACAGTCCGCTGTGATTCGTGTTGCTGTCGACGGACATGAGCCGATGCCGGTGTCGTTGCGGAATGACGTGATTCCGATTCTGTCGCGACAGGGATGCAGCGCCGGTGCGTGCCATGGATCTCCGCAGGGTAAGGGTGGCTTCCGATTGTCTCTGCGCGGGTTTGATCTGGAACTGGACGAGTTGACGTTACGCGGTGAATTTTTTGCGCGACGCGTCAACGTGCTCAACCCGGACACCAGTCTGCTGCTGCGAAAGCCTCTGATGGACGAGCCACACGCAGGAGGCCGCCGGCTGGTCACGGATTCGATCGCGCATACGGTGCTCAGAAACTGGATTGCGGAAGGACGTCATACGGACTCGGCCACAGCGCCGCGATGTGTTCAGCTAAAACTGAATCCTCCATCCGGTCGACAGCTGACACGCGAAACTTCGCGCCAGCAATTCGTCGCGATTGCCGAGTTTTCGGATGGTTCTGTCAGAGACGTGACCGACCTTGCTGTCTTCACGACTTCGGATGCCGCCGTCGCAACGGTGTCCGCCGACGGGTTGGTGGAACGAACGGATGACACGGCTCGTGGACAGACCGCCATCACGGCTCGATATCTTGACCAGATGGAAACCAGCTTTCTGCTTGTGGTTTCGAAAACCCCGGGGTTCGAGTGGCCCGAACTGTCGGATTCGAATTTCGTCGATCAGCTTGTGCACACGCGATTAAAACAGCTGGAATATGTCCCTTCCGACCGAACGTCGGACGGTGAGTTTCTGCGTCGCGTCTATCTGGATGTGACCGGGCTGTTACCGGCTGTCGACGTCACACAGTCGTTTCTCGCAGATTCGTCTAAGGGAAAGCGATCACGTCTGATCGATGAGCTCCTGAACTCTCCGGAACACGCAAAGTTTCAGACGCTGCAGTGGGGCGACACGTTACGGATCCGCAAGGCCAGCATGTCATCGCCCGGCGTATTCAAGTTCTATCGCTGGCTGATTCGAGCCTTTGAACAGAACATGCCGTACGACCGATTTGCTCGTGAGTTTCTGACCGCAACGGGCAGCTCATTCGAAAACCCGCCGGTCAATTATTTCCGAAGTGCCAGCAGCACGAACGACTGTACAGAATCGACAGCCCAGATTTTTCTGGGAGCTCGTCTGGAATGTGCCAAATGTCACAACCATCCGCATGAAAAATGGACTCAGGACAATTACTACGGCCTGGCCGCCTTCTTCAATCGCATTCAGCGGGATGCCACACTGCGGAAGGACGAAATTTTTGTGTCCGTTGCCGACAGTGGCCAGGTCACTCAGCCACGGACCGGCCAGACCATGAAGCCGTGGCTGCCAGGGGTGGGAGATGTTGACATTGCCGCAGACGCGGATCGACGGGTTGTGCTTGCAGAATGGCTGACATCACCGAACAACGAGCTATTCGCAAAAGTCGAAGTCAATCGACTGTGGCGCAGCGTCATGGGCAAAGGCATCGTGGATCCAGCGGACGACTTTCGCGCTTCGAATCCACCGTCGAATGCGGAACTGCTGGACGCACTGGCTGACGACTTTGTGAAGCATGGCTTCGACCGACGGCACGTGCTGCGAGTGATCCTGAACAGCCAGACGTACCAGCGTCGTTCGGAGGCGAACCCTCAGAACGAACGCGACCGTCGTTTCTTTTCACGGTACACACGGCGTCTGCTGACGGCAGAGCAACTGCTGGATGCGATCTGTGATGTCACGCAGGTGCCCGAACAGTTCAGCGGGTTACCAGCGGGTACACGCGCGACTCAGTTGCCGAGCCCTGACTTCGGCAAAGCCTTTCTGACTGTCTTTGGTCAGCCGGAACGCACATCTGTCTGCCAATGCGAACGTTCTGATGATCTGAACCTGTCGCAGGCACTGCAGATTGCGAACGGGTCATTCGTTCATGGCAAACTGACAAACCCAGGCAGTCGCATCCACCAGTTGCTGAAAGAAAAACGGCCGATCGACGAAATCGTTGTCGAATGTTATCTGGCAGCGTTCTGTCGGACTCCAACGTCAGCAGAATCCGGTACCGCCGTGCGTTACATCAATGCCGTTAGTGATCGATCCACCGACGAGAAACTGGAGGATTTCTGTTGGGCATTGCTAAACTCCAACGAGTTTCTTTTTCAGCATTGATGGCGAGAGGGTCGGG
>JAPYTO010000255.1 GCA_029941865.1 Fuerstiella sp.
AGTTTCTGGACATGCCGTTTTACGAAACGGGGCGCGTGAAGAAGGAACCTCTGGGCGACCAGGACATTCAGATCATCGTCGACTATCTGCGAAAGATAAAACCGCATCAGATCTACGCCGCTGGAGACCTGTCGGATCCTCATGGCACGCATCGCACGTGTCTTAAAGCGATCATCCAGGCCTGCGATCAATGTCGCGAGGACGACTGGTTCAGGGAATCCGAGGTCTGGATGTACCGTGGTGCGTGGCAGGAATGGCCCATCTATCAGATTGAGATGGCCGTGCCGCTGAGTCCCGTGGAAGTGGAACGCAAACGTCAGGCCATTTTTAAACACGAATCACAGAAGGACCGGGCACTGTTTCCGGGACCTGACATGCGAGAATTCTGGCAGCGCGCGGAAGCTCGCAACGCCAACACGGCTCGCGATTATGATGCGTTGGGTCTGGCCGAATACGAGGCGATTGAAGGATTCGTCCGCTGGGACGGAAAGTGGGGCCTCGACGACTGACTGAGCACAGCGTTCTGGTTCCGCACTACGACCGCGAGCACGCCGAAAAAAGAGTAGTGCACAAGCCCGAGAACCACCCCCGCGAGCGAGGCATCGGTGCGGGTTTCTGACGTCTTATTCCAATGACGAGGACGAGTCGTCTGATTTGGCGCCGCTGATCGTGCGCATGAATTCGGTTAATTTGGACGGACGCAGCGAAACAACTTTCTGATTTCGGCTGAATTTCAGCAGATCGACCAGCATCGCTTCGGCAGATTTATAGCGCTCCTGTGGGTGTCGGGCAATGGCATTTTGCACGATGGTTTCCAGTCCTTTCGGGATCAGCGGATCCAGTTGTCGCGGGTGCGGGGGATCCCGTTCAAGAATCTTCGCCAACATATCCTCTTCATTCTTCGCCTCATAAGCGGGCTGCCGGGTCAGCAATTCAAAGAGTGTCATCCCCAGGGAATAAATATCGCTGCGAGCGTCGTGGTTGCCCTCAAGACGTTCCGGAGCCATGTATCGCAGGGTCCCCATGACCTTCATGGAAGATTCGGCGGACGCGGTATCGATTGTTTCCGACAGTCCGAAATCGGTGATCCACACACGACCTTCACCGTCCAGCAGCAGGTTTGCCGGTTTGATGTCGTTGTGCAGAACTCCATCGCCGTGAGCACATCGCAGCGCCTGAGTTGCCTGAATGGCAATCTGAGTGAAGCTGCTCCACGAGCTTTTGGTCAGCTTCTTTCGTCGCACATCGGATGCCTTGCGGACGTCTTCGGCGTTGCGAATAGCCGACATGGTCATGGTGGAAATATACCCCGTGGGCTTCGTTGATTCGGCCCGCTCAATTTCGTCCTGGTACATAACGCCGTCCACTTCCCCCAGACGGCGGATGATCACGTCCAGACCGATACCATTAACAAACTGCATCACGTAGTAGCAGTAACCGTGTTCCTGGCCAAATCTGTACACGGGGACAATGTTGCGATGGCGCAATCGGGCGGTCGTTCGTGCCTCTTCTTCAAAACGTTTTTGCCATTCGGGGACCATTGAAACGCGCCACGGCAAGACCTTGACGGCCACGATGTGCTGTGAGTTGGTATCCCTGGCCTGGAAAACCACACCCATGCCACCGCGCCCCAGCTCGCACAGCAACTCGCACGTTCCCAGACGCTTGAAAGGGAACGTTTCGGGCATGTTTCTGTGGATCGCGGCTGTTTCGTTCTGTTGCCGTGCCTGTTCCAGCAGCGCCATCACCGGAAAGGATTCGCGAATGACGGCTGCGTGCAGCGGAAACCGTCTGGCGTAGTTTTCGATGGATGGCATCAGACCGGCCCGCAGTTCTTCGACAAACTGCGTCGCCAGAATTTCCACCGGTGCCCGAGAACGCAGTTCGCCCTCGTTTTGTTGCTCGGGGAATCCCTGCAGGTGAAAATCAGTTTCGTCGGCCGGATCGCTCACGTTTGTTGGTTCCAATAGGGGTTTATCTTAACAAACGTATATCGTCAGCAATCCTCCGCGTCACTGGTCCAAAAATCCGGGCAGGGCCGAAAGAACACCTTTTAATCGTCCCAAAGCTCGCATGTAACGGTCGCTGGCCGCCTGATCCGAGATACCGAGAATCTGTGCCGTTTCGCGATTCGTCAATTGTTCAAAGTGACGCAGGGCCAGTACTTCGCGATCGATTTCGTTCATCGAAGCAAGGGCCGCTTTCAATTGCTCAGACAGTTCTTCGCGGAGCGCTGCCTGGGTGGGGGACGTCAAATGTCCGAGCAGATGAAACGACAACGAGAAGGACGTCGATTCCGAACTCCAGCCCTTGTTGATGGAGAACTCCATCGCAGCGTTACGCTTTTGCGTGCCCAGGTGTCGGCGATGGATGTCAATCATCGTTTGTCCCGTGATCAATCGGAACCAAACGAAGATCGAACGGGATGCGTCTGACAGAAAATGGTCAATTCTTTGCACGACGGACAGCCATGCTTCCTGCAGCACGTCGTCAGCATCCACCCGTCCGTGCAGCCGTGGATCCATGCGAAAATTCACCATGCGCCACAGTCGATCGCGATGCTTTGAGAAGAGTTCGGCCAGCGCATTTTCATCGCCGTGCACAACTTTTTCGATCAATTCTCTTTCGTATTCCGTTTGCGACACGTGGCTTCCTGGCGGCTAAATAGGTAGTCGGCGGACGTCCAAAAGGGATCCCACAGGCGTTATCCTTGTCACTTATGCCTCAGTTATGCAAGCGGAAACGTCAGAACCGCACAAGTCATGCCCGTGTCTGGAGGGCGGGTATTCGTTGCCATCCTTTGGAATCAGCTTGCTCCGCGGTAGCGGCGGAAGGACTCCGCGGTACCATTCGCGTGGAAATTACCACTCCATGTACAAACTTCAGGGAACACGTATCGTGGCGGAATCTGTAATTCTCGCGTACAGCGGCGGATTGGACACATCAGTTCTGGTGGGATGGCTCCAGGACAAAGGGTACGACGTACACTGCCTTTATGTTGAACTGGGGCAGCCCTGCGAGGATCGCGAGGCGATTCTGCAGAAAGCACTTGATATCGGTGCGAAGTCCTCGGAACTGGTTGACGTACGCGAAGAAATGTGTCGTGACATTGCCTTTCCCACCCTGCAGTGGCAGGCGAAGTACGAAAACATTTATCTGCTCGGCACGTCCATCGCTCGGCCTCTCATTTCCAAAGTCTGCCTGCAGCGAGCTCGAGAGGTCGGCGCAGTCGCCTTCGTCCATGGAGCAACCGGCAAGGGAAATGATCAGTGCCGGTTTCAACTGGCTGCCGAAGCGCTGGATCCAACGGTGAAGATCATCGCGCCATGGAGAATGGATGAGTTCCGCGAGCAGTTCCCCGGTCGCACCGAAATGCTGGCGTATTGCGAGGAAAAGAATATTCCCGTGAAGGCCAGTGCCAGCAAGCCGTATTCCAGCGACGAAAACTGCCTGCACATCAGCTACGAAGCCGGCGATCTGGAAGATCCCACAGTGGACGGCGAAACGGTCATCGACTTCGGCATGACCGTATCACCTCAGGAAGCACCGGACAAAGAAGAAGTCGTACGGATTACCTTTGACGCCGGTGTCCCCGTTTCCGTCAATGGCGAAAAACTGTCCGCCGCAAAGGTCGTGGAAACGCTCAATACCATCGGCGGGCGAAACGGTGTCGGTCGGATCGACATTATCGAAAACCGCTTCGTCGGGATGAAAAGTCGCGGCGTTTATGAAGCCCCGGGAATGACGCTGCTGTATGCCGCCCATCAGGCCATTGAACAATTGACGCTGGATCGCGATCTGACGCATTTGCGTGACCAACTGAGTCCCATCGTCGCGGAAATGGTTTACTACGGTCACTGGTACTGTGCCAAAATGGACGCGCTGCTGGCATTCATTAAAGAAGCTCAATCCGTCGTCACAGGCGAAGTGACAATGACATTGTACAAAGGCAATATTCGCGTCAGCAGCCGAACTTCTCCAAACAGCCTGTACGACGCTGAGATCGCCAGCATGGAAAAAGGCGGCGACTACAATCAGAACGATGCCGAAGGGTTTTTGCGGCTGATGGGACTGCCGGGGCGAGTTCAGGGCATGGTTCGGCCACGGGAATATTAAATGACTTCGACCACCATGATCGACATTATCCTTAACGGCGAAGCCCGAACTGTTTCGGCAGACTGGACAATTGTCGATCTGTTGTTCGAACTCGACATCAATAATCGTTATTGTGCGGTTGAGCGCAACAAGGAATTGATCCCCCGCGAAGAACACGCCGACTGCAAATTGACAGATGGCGACTGTGTGGAAATCGTGACTCTGGTGGGCGGTGGTTAAGGTCACTTGCCCCCAGGTCTTTCAAAGAAGCCAGAAGCAATGACGACTGCTGTTTCTCAAGCCCCATCCGACGAACAGATTATAATCGGTTCACACACGCTGAATTCGCGGCTTATCGTGGGCACAGGCAAGTACGCCACCTTTGAGCAGATGCAGGAATGCCTGGAGATCAGCGGGGCCGACGTTGTCACGGTGGCAGTCCGCCGCGAACGACTGGTTGATGCTGACGGTCGTAATATCCTGGACTTCATTGATCTGGGCAAGTACACGATTCTGCCCAATACCGCCGGCTGCTTCACCTGCGAAGATGCTGTCCGCGTGGCCCGACTGGGCCGCGAAATCCTGCGAGGATTAGAGAATCCCGGTTTCGACTGGGTTAAGCTGGAGGTCCTCGCCGACACCAAAACCCTTTTGCCGGATCCTGTGGCGACCATTGAAGCCTGTCGACAGCTGGTGGACGAAGGTTTTCAGGTTCTGTGCTACACGTCGGACGACCCCATCACAGCACGGCGGCTAAAAGACGCAGGAGCGTCCTCCGTCATGCCCGCCGGCAGCCCCATCGGCAGCGGGCAGGGGATTTTGAATCCCAACAACATTCGGATCTGCATGGAATATCTCAAGGAAGACGACCAGCACTATCCGGTGATCGTGGATGCCGGTGTCGGCACCGCCAGCGACGTCGCCTTTGCCATGGAACTCGGCTGCGACGGTGTTCTTTTGAATACCGCCATCGCCAGTGCAGGCAATCCTGATCTGATGGCGGATGCGATGCGTCAGGCCTGTGTCGCCGGACGTCTGGCGTTTCAGGCAGGAAGAATTCCTCGGAAGTTGTACGCCACTGCCTCCAGCCCAACAGAGGGCACCATCCTGCGGGGCGGCCCGTAGACCGACGCGAGCTGATGCTCGGAAGATGGTGGTCCGCTGCCGTTGGTCGCTGCAGAAATGCGTGGTGAACGCGGTGAGGTCTGGCGGGACTTTAACATCGCTGAAAAATGCTGCCAAACAGGAAGTCCCATCGAGAGTGGGGCAGTCCGATGAGTTGACGAGTGTCAGATTCCTCAGGATCGACTCGTCATATCAGACGACGTTGGCTGTTGCCTGCTCTCTGCAGAGCGACAACGATGCGTTTTCTGTTGTGAGCTCGAGTCCGGTTGCGGCCATCGCCGTATCGGCAGAGCGATGATAGATGTTTGAAGCAACTTGTTTACCGCTGCAGAAATGCAGAAATGCAGGAAGTTCGTGCGAACAACTCGGACTCCCAATAGAGATTGCAGTGAGAATGCCCCGCGTCCGGCAGCCTCCTTTCGCAGGCTGCCACGGTTCAGTTCTGCAGATGGCTCACGCCGACGCAACGTGAATTCATAGTGTTTGCGCGTCCTTCCGGATAGACGTAACTTGTCGGAAAGTTCCCGCCTCGCAACAACATGGCCAGCTTTTCGGAATCGATACGATCGGACTTGGTTTTTCCGCCGTGAATGGCTTTCAGAGAGAGTGCGTGTCCGAACAGGAAGGGGAGTTCCTGTCGCTTGCACAGATCGGCGAGCCAAGACCAGTTGAACGTGGACTCGCAGCCGATCAACAGGTCGTGTTTTTGGACTGGCTCGCTCGCGCTGGCAAGGACATGATGAGTATCAAACGCACGCACCGGAAAGCGTTTGGTCGCCGAATTTTTCGATTGTTAATCACACCTCCGCATCCGGTGATGCTGGACACCCTGCCGAGCTCTGCATAACCGAAAGAACTGGTTATTCAGCGGCAGCGAAAACGTCGGACCACGTGCGGCGATCCTGTACTCCATCATGGCCGGCGCAAAGCGGCATCGAATTGAACCATGGTCGTATGTCCGGGCACTGCCCATGCGACTGCAAGCGGATGACTCACAACTCGAAGACCTGCTGCCGGACCACTGGGCCGCCAGTCATCCGGAATTCCGTCCTGACGCATCGCCTCGAAGAGTCACGCAACAAAGCGTCGGCGAAGAAACTCCGTCGACAGCAGCGTCGCCGATCCGCCCGCTCAAATGCGTAGCCGTGCCCATGGGCTCACCGAACGCTTACCGACTCTTACACCAATCGAGACACCTCGAAAAACGACGATTTATTGACACACATCTGCAGAAGGAAGTTCATGTGTCACCAGACGCTGCATGCTGAAGTGCGATGTTTATTCAAGCATCTTCGCCAATCGGCGTGAAAACAAGGGGAGAAGTTGCGAGAATTGAACTCGCCGGAACTGCCGCGACGCGTGCGCGTTGAAGTTCCGGTGAATGTTTGCCCCCGCGGGGATTTACTACAACGTTTTCTAAATCAGGGAGACACAAACATGGGCGACAAGGGAAGCAAAGACAAAGGCAGAAGGGAACAACAGAAACAGGCAAAGCTCAGTCCAAAGGAGAAGCGAAAGCTAAAACAGGACAAAAAAAACAGCTCGACTTAATTCGGCTTTGCTCCAACCAGTGATTCACAACAGCGAATCTCTACGTAACTACTCACCTTAGCGGGACGATCCAGCTCGTCGATTTCGGCCAATTTTGGTCGACACGATGCCGTCGCCTTCTCTGAGCCTGCCTGAGAAATGACAATGTCACCGTCTCCTGCAGTACCGTAAGTGCCATCGCACGACTAGGCGCACGGCAACAGAGACTCTCCCATTAATACCGATCGCCGCCATCGGTCTACGGTGCCCCCGTTCGCACGGCCAGCCAGCTGACCGCGACCACATGCTTGTCAATGGTCGCTCAATGTCCCCACACGGATGCTGAAATGCCGGTCGCGGCGACAGGTCAATGGACTTTTGGAATGTTCTGAGAAGCACTTGTTACAGGCAGCCTGCATGAATATGTCCGGAGATTTCAGAATCTCATACGTATACTGAGACAGTTGGAAATCCACCATTTGACACCACGGTTCCTGAATTCCCATGCGTTTGATGACGCGCGAATTCTGTGTCATCTGGTCCATACACAATAGGAACATCATGCCGATACTGCTCATCACCGTTATGTTCATCGGTCCTCTTGCCCTCGGACTTTTGGGCGTTCGTCGAACAGCAACCGCCGGTGAACACGTGGGCACAAACGGAGGATATGCCCTTGGTGCCACGTGGTCATTGGTCATCAATTCCGCAGTTCTGTATGCACTCGCGTATAATCTGACTTTCTTTCTGCAGGAACTTTTCCTGGTAATCCCCAAAGCAGTCTATGGTCTGCAGCCAATTCTATATCACAACAATCATCGCTGGCTCGGCTCCGATCCCATCGAAAACCTGTTGCAGGGTTTCGGAACACTGGCAATCTTGATTTCCGGATTGGTATTCCGAGTGGTTATGAGCCGGCAGAAAGATTCTCCCGGCCTCCTCAAACTGTTTTCAATCTGGATGGTCTATCAGGGTCTGTCGCAGTCACTACACCAGGTTGCAACGTCGGTCCTGCATCCGAACCACGACGTCGGGGATGCTCTGAATTATCTGAATGTCGGAGTAACGTTACGATACGTCCTGGCGATCGTTGCTCTTGGGAGCCTTGTTTTCGTCGGTTTGTCACTGACGAGACCATTGCTGGACCTCGCACCTTCGTCTTTGCATGTGGAAACACGGGGAGCTCGAACCAGATTCCTGGCACAGATCGGCACATTGTCAGCGCTGATTGGCACGGTTCTGATTATCCCCTTCCGGATTCCTCCCATCGCGCAAATCGAGGGGCCGGCAATCGTTTTCCTGATGCCATTGTTCTGGACGTCGGCGAATGCTTGGCGAGTCAAAGATGCACACCCGGTCGCGACTACGGCGAATCAAAAAGTGAACTGGATTCCGGTCGTCGCATTGATTGCATTGTTGGCGATATTTCGATTATTGCTGGCTCCTGGAATTGCCTTCTTTTAGGCTCATTGAACCCAAACAGAACGCCGTTCACAGCGACGGTTTCGCAGACGAAACAGTTTCAAGGCCAGCAGCGTCACCCGGTCTTTCATTCATACGCGCAACTCCTCGCGCGAAACGAACGGACACACGTTTAAGAGTGATTGTCGTGTCCGTGATGGATTCAACAGACACTCGAGTCGTTCCCAGATACACCCATGGTATCACGTATAGGCACCATTCCGCCCGAAGAAGCGATAGAGCGAATCTGGGAAGACATTGGGAGTTTTGTTCTGCAAGAAGATTGGGACGACTTAAATGAGCGGTTTGGAGACGATCACGCCATTGAATTTTTCAGCTATGTTGTCGCAACGTATCCGATCGCTGATTGTTACTCGCACCTGAAAGAGATATTCCCACCAGCCATAAATGACGGCAAAACCTACAACGCAAGTCGCAAGAATGGAAACTGTTACTGTTGGGCATTCACTGCAATTCTCGGGCGAACATATCCGCAGATCAGCGATGATGCGGTTTACCTTATTCACGGATTCGGCCCATTCCGTGGCGGTGGATTCACGGGACATGCCTGGTTGGAAACTGGCGACAAAGTGATTGACTGTGGATTAATGTATCGAAAGTTTACAGTCCACGAAAAAACCGACTACTACTCGGGCACAACATTAGATTTCCCGTCCGATACACGTTGAAAGAGGCGTGCACAAACCTACTTAAAAAAGACAGCTACGGTTGGTGGGTCAATCCGCCAGCAGACCTGCCTCTTGCCGAGGGCTTGGAGCGGGACTGACTGCAGCCGTGACGTTCTTACTTGGAACAGCCGGGCTATCCTGCTCCGGAATCTGCAGGCACTGGAACCGGAAGATCGCACTAACTCCGGATGTCGGGTCCGTCAGCATCTACACTCCCGGTGGCACAGCACCCTGCAGAATCGCCTGTGCTGTCGCAAACGGGTGTTTGCCAGCCAACTGTTGAGTCGTCTCAGTCACCCCGCCACGACGCACACCACACGTCTGCGTGCTGCTGAAGTACACTGGCACCAGGTTCGCGTTGTGCTGAATTGCTCAGTCCCGGAACTCGTATGAAGGAGGTACTCGTACGCCCTATCGCATGCGAACTCGCCTCGTGGATCCACCTGCCAGGCTTCCGTGAAAGAAATCTGGCGGTTTTATTTATTTACGTGAGACGTATGCGGTAGATCGACGTTCCTAGTGTTCCTTGTGCGGAAGTTTCGAGTCGAA
>JAPYTO010000256.1 GCA_029941865.1 Fuerstiella sp.
AAAGAGCTTTGCCGTCGGTTCAGTTTTTTGACCCTACGCCGACGTGTCAACCGAATGGCGGGCCTCCTCGGCCGAATATTTTAACCCAACGGCCTCACTGTTCCCATAACGGTCTCATTCGATTTGCAGGCATGACATGCGTCCAAACTCGACCCTGCGAAAACTTCCACTCGGGTCTAGCTTGTGCGTCGTTTCCGGTCCGCCGAGAACCACGTAACCACCGGGGTGCAGGAGTCTCCGAATGGTACGCAGGATTTTATGACGTGGGTCCTCGTCCATGTAGATCAGTACGTTTCGCAACAGAATCAGATCCATGCGGGGCAATTCAAGCGAGGGCTGAATGAGGTTGATTTCGCGAAACTCAACCATCTCTCGCAACCGAGCATCAATCTGCCAATGTGAAGCGTCACGGGTGAAGTATTGGTGCTTCAGGTGGGCAGGCAGGCCTCGATCGATTTCTATGTCCGTGAACCGACCGCTGCGCGCCCGACAAATGATCGGACGTGAAAAATCGCTGGCGAGCAGTTGAATTTTCCAGTCTCGCAGACTCAGCGCGAAATGTTCCCTCAGCAGCATGGCAATGCTGAACGGCTCCTGGCCGCTCGAACACGCCGCGCACCAGATCCGCAGTGATCGCTGATCGCGTCGAAGCTCCACAATTCGTGGGATCACATTTTCACGAATTTGTTCGAAATAGTGTGGGTCGCGAAAGAAGGAGGTCTCGTGAGTGACGAGCGATTCGGCAATCGCATCGTGGAGCCGGCAACCAGGTGTCGGCCGGATTCTGGTGATCAATTCGTCAATGGACCCAAGGGCTTCGCGGCGTAACAGAGCATCGAGACGCTGCACAACCAGATACTCTTTGCTGTCGTCGAGCATATTGCCCGTGCGTTCATGCAAAAGCGAGCGGATGTAGTCGAAGCTGTGAGGGCTCAGTGACATTGCTCAATCAATGGCTCGAAAATTTAATCTTGCTTCGCACGGTTTCTGAGAATCCGCCGCACGATTTCGGGGCCCAACTCGTCCAGTGGACGCATCGCATCCGCCAAGCCAGCCTTCGCGACCGATCCCGGCATCCCCCAGACCACGCTGGATTCTTCGTCCTGCACCAGGACCTGTCCGCCCGCCTCTTTGATGGCTCGACAGCCATCTCGTCCGTCTTTGCCCATTCCCGTCAGTACCACGGCCAACGAGGCAGCCCCATAAACGTCCGCAACAGACTTGAACAGCACATCGGCGGCTGGCTTACAGGAATTGACCGGCGGATCATCATTAAATGTGACGAAGACCTTTCTGCGAACCATATTAACTGCCATGTGTTTCTCTCCCGGTGCAATGCAACCTTCGCCCGGCTTGAGGACACCATCGTTTTCGCCTTCTCGCACAATCACATTGCCCTGCGAGGACAGACGGAAGGCTAGCCGCCGAATGAACGCCGCGGGCATGTGCTGGACAATGAGAATCGGAACGGGTAGATCCTCCGGAAGATGAGACAAAAGCATTGCCAGTGCATTCGGTCCGCCGGTCGAGGAGGCAATAACAATCACTTCCGGTTTTCGGGAACCTGCTGGCCGTGTTGCAATCGAGGTGTGAGCCGAAGCCGGTTTGTCAACTGGTGCTCTGATGCAAGGGGACTTCGCTGCGTCAGATGCAACGGGATCGGCAGTAGGTGCGGAACGTGTGCGGCCAACCGAAGCCGCGTATTTGGCAGCGTGCATTTTGATTTTAGGAATCAGAACTTTGCGAATCGCATGCTCCACGTCGTCCTGGCCGTCCGGTTTGGTCGCGTAGTCATTTGCTCCGAGCAACAGGGCATCAACCGTTGCACGGACTCCCGGATGAGTCAGCGTGCTGAACATGATAACGGGAAGACGAGCGTAGTTCTTTCGCAGTTCTTCCAGTGTTTCCAGCCCGTTCATTTCGGGCATTTCGATGTCCAGCAAAACGACATCGGGGTCGACCTGGCCGAGCTTTGACAGCGCCAGTCGGCCATTGGCCGCCGTGGCCACCACATTGAGTTCCGGATCTTCCGACAGCAACCGCGTCAGAACACGGCGAATAAAGGCCGAATCATCGACGACAAGCAGGCGGATTGTTTTCATTTCGTCAGGCTTTTGCGGCGAGTTGTGGATTGTCGACGGTCAGGTCTGGCCCTGCCCCGCCTTGGCCACCACGTAGTCAGCGATTTGTTGAGTGTCGAGAACTCGGATCAGGCCATCGTCGAGTTTATAGGTACCACGGATCAGATCAACTGCAACACCACGCAATGTCTCCGGTGCAGGTTCAAAATCGGACTCACTCACGCTCAGCACATCTCCGATTTCGTCCGCCAGAAAACTCATGGGTTCGTCGCGAGTCCGAACAATGATATTGACCGGCGGCCGATCGCCGATGTATTTTGGCAAATCAAGGCATTGTCGCAGGTCCACCACGGTCACGATCTGGCCGCGCAGATTGATCAGTCCGTGGATCATTGACGAGGCGAGTGGCACACGGGTGATGCGCTGGTCCCGCAGGCCCTCCTGAACATCGCCCACGTCGACGCCGAACAGCATGCCGTCCAGCAGGAAGCTGCAGAACTGACGGTTTTCACTCGGGGACATGATGACCGTCTCCGGAGGGTTCGCTACGAAACTCCAGGACAAGCTGTTGCAGGTCGCTCGCCATGATTGTGCCTTCCGCAGCGGCCTGCTGAGTGTTGGCCGCGCCTTTCGCCGTGTCCTGAGCGGCCAGGGCGACGGAGGTGATGTTCAGTGCGATCTCTCGGATTCCGTTTGCCGAGTCGGTTACGTTCTCGCTGATCTGCCTGGTCGTCACGGTTTGCTCTTCAACGGCGCTGGCAATCGAATTCTGATAGTCGTTGATTTGAGAGATAATCTGGCCGATCTTACGAATTCCGTCAACTGCTGCGTTGGCATCGTGCTGAATTGTGTCGATGCGGCGACTGATGTCTTCGGTTGCATTGGCGGTTTCCCGCGACAATTCTTTGACCGCGTTGGCCACGACGGCGAACCCCTTGCCGGCTTCACCTGCGCGGGCGGCTTCGATGGTGGCGTTCAAGGCCAGCAGATTCGTCTGCTCAGCAATAGATGTAATGACCTTGATCACGTCGCCAATTTCTGCGCTGCTTTCCCCGAGTTTTCCGACTTTCCTATTGGTTTCGTCGGCGACCTGCACGGCTTCGGCGGCCACACGTGCGGCTTCGCTGGCGCCGGTCGCAATTTCGCGGATACTGACCCCCAGTTCTTCAACGCCAGTCGCTACCGTCTGTGAATTGTGGCTGACCTGTTCGGCGGCTCCCGAGACTACGTTGGCCTGCGTTGACGTTTCTTCGGCATTAGCACTCATCTGCTGACTGGCTTCCATCTGCCCTTCGGCCGCCTGCTGTAGCGCATCCGCGTTCTGCCGCAGGGTATGGATCGCAAGCTGCATACCGGAGGACGCCTGATTAATTCCCGTCGCGATCTCTCCCATCTCGCCGCCCGCGTCAAGCCGCAGTTCATAACCGAGATCCTTGCTCGCCAGCTTGCTGAGTCCCATCAGGCATTGTCCCAGCGGTACAGTAATGCTGCGCGCAACAACGCCACTCAGGGCAACCGAAGCCAACAAGGCAAGCAGAGTAAATACAAGCGCCCAAACCCGGTTCGTCTTGTAGTGACCAATCCGGATGTTAAGCAGGTTGTCGAGTTCGTCGGCCGCGACGTCCCAAAGGTTGAAACTGGATGCAATCGCCTGGTCGGCCGCGGATTCGAATTCCTCCGGTGAAATTTCGTTTGGCGTCCGGCTACCGATGGTGTTCAGGATCCCCAGAAATTTCTGCGTATCCTGTTTGTACACATTCAGTGCCTGCTCAACTTTGCCGAAAGATTCGCTTTCGCCATAGAAGTTGGGATCCTCGTTGATGGCGGTGAGAGCACTGGCCAGAATACGGTCGAAATCGGATTGCTTGAGGAGACTGGCATAGACCGACAGCTTGAGTGAGTCGTCCTGCGCGACCTGTTCCTGTCTCAGGATGCTGATGCCGTCCTGGCGGATGTCGGCCAGCCTGTCCTGCGTTTGCGGCAGCGACAGTAGCGTGATGTCCATCAGGTAGTAGCTATCGAGATCCGGATCGAGAATCAGGTTTGAGGTATCTCCCGCATGCGAGATCATCGTGCGCACGGTGTCCCGGAGTTGCCTGTGCCGCTGATCACTGGCGGCAGATGACAGGGACAGCAGCTCCTGTTTCAGTCTTTCCCACTGGGCGGCAAGATCGTTTGTGTTGGCCGACTGGCGTTTGCGTTTTGCCAGACCTTCTTCCGTAAATTGCAGATCGACGCCGTGCTGCCGATCAGCGGCCTGCAGACGCCTCAACGCCTGGTCAATGCTCGCCTGTAGGGAATAAACGGCGTCATCCTCGACGTCCTCGCCCGACAACCGACGGTCCGCCAGCAACTGATGCCGTGCCAGACCATCGAGCAAATTTTCGAGGGGCCGCTGATAGGCGTTGCCGTACAGTTCAAATTCCGCGAACCGAATGTCGTAGTTGATGCCTGCGATCGCAAAGTACAGGAGCACGGCGATCGGCAGAGAAAAACTCAGGCTGATCAGAATCAACTTGTGCGGGATGCGAAGCGGATTTAACAAACGGGAAATCGTACTGTTCATGATGCCGGTTTTCGGTTGATTTCGGGAACACCTCCTGCGTCAATTCTCCTGTGAAGCCTCAGCGCCGACAGTTGTCGGTAAAAAGAGACCGGCGATCCGGATAAGCCTGTCAGGATCGATCATGTCAGTCACCCGGTCCTGCACAATCGCCGTACCGGTAATTGGTGAGTTTCCATCAGCGGATCGTTCGATGCCGGATGGAGTGTCAGTTATGTCGAGGACCCGATCCACGACAATACCCACATGACGGTCACCGGCCGTATGCACGACAACATACAGCGAATCCGAGTCGTTTGTTTCTGATTCGTCCATTAGGAAATGCGACAGCCGGATCAGCGGCATAATGCCGCCTCGATACTGAACGACCTCTTCATCGACCGAATATTCGATATCAGCCCGCGCTACGTGTTCGACGCAGGTCAGACTGCGAATGGAGATTCCAATGCGGCGGTTCAAACCAACCTCGCAGATCAATAGTCGTTCCACAACGACGAGAGTCTCGTCCGCCATTGACTCCGGTTCACCGATCACCTCCTGTTCATCGCGAGTGAACAAGCCCGCTCGGCGTCCCAGTCCGAGTACGTCCAGGATCAGCGAGACGCTGCCGTCACCCATGATCGTGGAACCCGTATAGATCCCGATTGTCTCCAGAGCCACACCCAGAGGCTTGACGACAATTTCCTGAGTCCCGATGATCCGGTCGACCATTAACGCGAAGTGCCGTTCACCTGCACGGAGCACAATGAGATGCGAGGCGGCAGCACCGGACTCGTCCATCGTTTTTTCCGGTCGTTCGACTTCAAGCAGATTTCCAAGCTCAACTAGCGGCAGCAGCTTTCCGCGCAGACGATAAACAAACGCGTCGTGAATGCGTTCTACATTACTGGCAAACGTCACTGAATCCGGACGCAGCAGTTCGACCACGTTTGCCTGTGGAATGGTATAGTGGTCACCGGATCTGGTCACGACCAACGCCGGAATGATTGCCAGCGTAAGGGGAACCGTGATCCGTACGACTGTGCCCTGACCCAACGTGCTTTTCAGACTCACCACGCCACCGAGTTGTTCGATGTTCGTCTTCACGACGTCCATACCCACACCTCGGCCGGAAACGTTGCTAACCTGGTCTGCCGTCGAGAAACCCGGCAGAAAGATCGACTGCTGGAGTTCGTCGGCGCTCATCACCAGCGACTCCTCACTGCTGATGAAGCCGAGCTGGATCGCGCGGTGTTTGATCTTGTCCATATCCAGACCTGATCCATCGTCGTCAATTTCGATGATCACCTGCCCGCCTTCATGAAACGCCCGCAGTGTTAGGCGGCCTTCCTCCGGCTTGCCGCTCAGACGCCGCGAGTTGGGGCTTTCGATGCCGTGATCGATGGCGTTTCGCACCAGATGCAACATCGGGTCAGTGAGACCCTCGATGAGTGACTTGTCGAGCTCCGTCTCGGTGCCTTCAATTTCGAGACGAACTTTCTTGGCGCATTGACGCGAGACATCCCGCGTGATGCGCGGCATTCGCTGCCACATTCCGCCAATGGGATGCATTCGCGTTCGCATGATCCCGTCCTGAAGTTCCGACGTGATCTGATTGAGCCGTTGTGTCGTGTTGAGGATATCCGGATCCTGCTGACCAGACGTCACCTGCAGGATGCGGTTACGTGTCAGGACCAGTTCGCCGACAAGATTCATCAACCGGTTCAGCAAATCGACTTCAACGCGGACGCTTGAGGCAGATGAGCCGGAACCTGATATCTTACTGTCGCTCTTTGGTGGACTTGTCTCAAGTGGCGGCTTTGGTGGTTTCGTTAGGCGTTCGACCAGTGGTGGCTCTGGCTCCGGTGCCTGTTGCACCGAGTGATAACCGCCGTTCTTCGAATCATCCATCGCGGTGATGTCGTCTCGAGAAAAGCCGGATGCCTCCGAATCCGACTGTGCAAATTCTCCTGTCTCATCTGGTGCGTGGTCAGCAGGAGCCATGACCGTAATCGTGTCGTCGCTGCACGACTCGTCAGACGCCTGGAATTCGGAAATCTCCCGCGACTTTTCTTCGGTCGGTTCTGCCAGCACCTTCGTTTCTGACTTCGTGTCCGCAGCGCCGAGTTGCTGCTTGAGTTCGACGAACGAATTATCACCTTCGGCGCCGGATTCTTCGATCGATGCCAGAAGCTCGCGAATTGCATCAATGAGCCGGAAAAGAGAATTTGAGAGAGCGGGACTCAGTGTGATTTCGCCATTGCGGATCCGGCCGAGCAGGTGTTCGCCAGAATGGGAAATGTCGCGAAGCGTTGAGAATTCAAGAAAGCCTGCGCTGCCTTTGATCGTATGTAGAATGCGAAAAATGCTGCCCAGCCGGTCGGCGTCCTGCGGATTTTCCTCAAGCGCAACCAAGTCGTTCTCGAGTTGCCCGAGTCCTTCTTTGGTTTCGATCAGAAAATCGTTGACGAAGTCGTCCAGTTCGCCCATCTCAGCCGTCAGTACGCTTTGTTAGATTAAGAAACATGCGAAATATAGGAAGGATACCACTGTATCTGAGGTTTCTGGCAGTCACCAGCAGCAATACGCAGATCGTCTTGAGAATGAGTCCCTCGAGATCAATCCTGGTGTGCTTCAGCCGGAAGACTGCTGCAATCGTCGTGAACGGACCCATCCACGGGTTGGGTCGCCTGCTATCCGAACAACCGAATCAAAATATTCCGCACGAGTTGCGGGTCGAACGACTTGTTGCAGATCGCTGAAACGCCGAGTTGATACACCTCGGCCAGCTTTATCGGGTCGTATTCGGTGGTGACCATGACGATCGTAACCGCGCGCTGGTCGCTTTCGTTTCGAATGTGGCGAATTAGTTCATTCCCGTCCATTTGAGGCATGTTGTAGTCGGTGACGACCAGATCAAAGTGTCTTTCTGCCAGTGCTTCGACAGCTTCGGTGCCGTCGGTGCAAACGGTGAACGATTCGAATCCAAGTTGCGAAAGCACTTCCAGCATACGGCGCCTCCAAACGGCACTATCGTCCACGACCATCACTTCCATGTTTTCAAAGCCGGCCAGTCGTGGTTCCGGTCGTTCAGCCTTGATCGCATTCTCGACGGCCTGCTGCAGTCCCGCTACATCAAACGGCTTGGTAAGCACCTCGATGGCCGCCAACTGCGACAACCTCTCCTGAGCGTCCGAAGTCAATTCGCTGCTGCACATTAGAATGACGGCGGCGTGTGACCAGCGAATTTCCTCGCGTATCCGCCGCGCCATTTCCACTCCGGTCATATCTGGTAGTTCCGCAGTAGCAATGATCAAGTCAGACGGCATACGGTCGAGTTCCTCCAGAGTTTCTGTACCAGTCGAGTGAAGATGTACATCGTCGATGCCCAGTACGTTCAGGTACTTCTGAATAACACGAGATTGCATTCGCGAGTTTTCGATCACGAACGCCGTCAGGTCAGCCCAGTTCGTCTCAGAGGTCGGCGCCGCAAGTTTCTCCAGTTCAGCGACGACTTCGTCCATGGACTGAAAACGTTCGTTCGCATTAATTGCGGTCATTCTCTCATAGATCTTCTCCAGCATTTCCGGCACGTCGTCCCGGATCTCGGAAATACTCGGTCTCGGTTGACTCTGGTGTGCCATCAGCCGAGTGATGGATGAACCAACCGCGAACATCCCTTTGCCGGTCATTAGAAAGAACAAAGTGCACCCGAGACTGTAAATGTCGGCACGTTCGTCAACTGAACTCGAATCCATGGCCTGTTCAGGCGGCATGTAGTCCACGGTTCCCGACATCGTACCAGCGACCGAAAGACCATCATCAAGATTCTCGCCCGTGGCCGTTTCCTTGAGTTGTGCCAAACCCAAGTCGGCGACGCGTATCACGCCGCCAGCGTCGCGCATCAGGTTCGCCGGTTTGATGTCGCGATGAATTACTCCCTGACTGTGGGCGTAAGACAGTCCTCGTGCGGATTGCAGAATGCAGTCGATGGCTGCACTGGTACGCAGCGGCCCCTGTTTCTTTACAATCTGCCCAAGGTCACTGCCGTCCACGAACTCCATAACCAGAAAATGTCCAAGTTCGCATTCATCGGCATCGTACGCGGCAATAATGTTCTGATGATTGAGACGAGCGGCCGCATGCACCTCACGTTTAAACCGGCCAATCGCCGAATCCGACCCCTTGTCCTGCAGTTTCAGCGTCTTGATCGCAACGACACGTTGCATGCGTCGGTGCAACGCCTTGAACACGGTTCCCATGCCCCCTTCACCGATTAGGTTCTGGAGGATGTAGTTACCCATGGTGAGTTCGAATCCATTACCACTTAGAATCCGTTCCGACTGCCAGGGTGTGATCCGACTGTCGGCGGTGAGTTGTTCCAGCAGCGCGTTACCGTCAGGTTCTTCACCGGCGCTCCGCAATGACTCAAGGGTTTCGCGGATGACCGTGTCCCGCTCGAGCCCGGTTCTGGTCAAGCAATCAATAATCTGATCAAGTGCCATGGTCATGCGTGAGCTCTTCCTGTTTTTGCAGCCCGACTGTGAATCAAAGATGGCCAACACGGGCAATCCATGGCGTGAGGTGAATGCCTGGTCGTCAGCCTTGGAGGCTGAACCACCACGGGCAGCGAACTGCCGAGAATTATTGCGTTATAAGCAGACGGCAAGTTGTCAATCCAAAAAACTTAAG